>NZ_RZOI01000016.1:0-24520 GCF_004022645.1 Mesorhizobium sp. M4A.F.Ca.ET.020.02.1.1
GTGCGGCTCGACGTGAATTTCGGCGTCTCCTACGACGCCGACCCGCACAAGGTCAGCGAACTGGCGATCGAGGCGGCGATCAGCGTGGGCCGGGTCGAGGCCGATCGGCGGCCAGTCTGCTGGCTGACCGACTTCGGCGACTCCTCGCTGAACTTCGTCCTGCGCTTCTGGATCCGCGACCCCCAGCAAGGCCTGACCAACGTGCGTGGCAAGGTGCTGCTGGCGCTGTGGGACACGTTCAAGGCCAACGGCATCAGCATTCCGTATCCGCATCGCGAGATTATCATGAAGCCGGGCGCGCCGAGCGGGCGATAAGGACGGCGGCCGGGCGTCGCATCGCGAGATTGCAAGACCCTCGCCATTTCATCGCCGGCTGGAGTGCCTCATCTGGTCAGGTTCTGCCCTGCAGCTGTGAGTGAACGGAACCAGAAGAGCCCTGCCGCGTCATAATACAAGCAGGTTTTCGTGGAGTGACATCGATGCCCCGGCTCGTTCTGTTGGTCGCTGTGGCGCTTGCCCTCGCTTGCGGCGGGGCAGGGGCGGCCAAGCTGGACCCAGCCACCGTCAACGAGGCGCAATTCACCGCCGAGGAACCGAAAGGCTTCAGCCCCGTCCTGCTGAAGGCAGAGATTCTTCTGGATCGCGCCCGCTTCTCGCCAGGCCTGATCGAGGGCCGTGCATCAGAAAATTTCGCCAGGGCGGTCAGGGCCTTTCAGACGGCGAATGGATTGCCGTCCGATGGCAAGCTCACGCGCGAGACCTGGGACAGGCTGATGGCAACCTCCGCGAGCCCGGCTCTGGTGACCTATGAGCTGACGCGCAAGGATGTGCGCGGACCTTTTACCAGGCATATCCCGGCCCGCATGGAGCGGATGGCCCGCCTGCCGAGGCTCGGCTATCACAATGCCACGGAGAGGCTGGCGGAGCGCTTCCATATCAGCGAGCAATTGCTCAGGCGGCTCAATCCTGGCATCGGCTTCAGGAAGGCCGGCACGAAATTGCTGGTGCCGGATGTTGGCCGGGGGGATCCTCCCGCCGCCATTGCCGGCGTCGAGGTCGACAAGGGCGCCCGCCAGGTGCGCGTGCTTGATCCTTCCGGCAAATGGCTCGCAGTCTTCCCCGCTTCCATTGGCAGCGCCGAGAAGCCGGCGCCGAATGGCGAGGCGGAGGTCAAGCGCGTGGTGCGCAATCCGACCTATCACTACGATCCGGACTTCGCTTTCAAGGGAGTCAAGGCCAAGCGGCCGTTCACCATTGCGGCCGGCCCCAACAATCCCGTGGGCTCGGTTTGGATCGATCTCTCCATTGAAAGCTACGGCATTCACGGCACGCCCGAACCCGGCAAGATCGGCTTAACCTTCTCGCATGGCTGCATCAGGCTGACCAACTGGGATGCCGAGGACCTCGCCGCCATGGTGCGGAAAAGCACAAAGGTGAGCTTCAAGGACGAAATGGCGAACGCGGGCGACACGTCTCAGTAGGCTCGCGCGTTTGCGGCGCGCGTTTCAGCAGCCGATGAGGTCATTCCAATCTGATCTCATCAATACGCGAGCAGGGCCTTTCCGTATTTGGCCCACAACTGCTCGCAATCTCTGGCGCGAAGCGTTGGCGTCCCGAGGTCGCCGTACAAAACCATGGCCGCGCGAACATCGTAGCCAAGGATTGGAGCGTTGGCGAGGAACTGGACGGCCTCACCCAGACGGCGGACGTCGACAGCGGCATCGGTTTTGTTGGCGCTGTCAACTACACCCAGGATCTCGGCTGCCGTGTTCCTGACTGCCAAAACAGCAGCCATCGCTTCTTCGGTCATCATGTGGCCTGCCGACGAATCGTTTCATTCACACTCGCCATCAGTGGCACAACGTTCCGCGGCGTGTCCTGAACGCGCCGAACGTTTCGCGACATTTGTTGATTGCACCTTGACGCCAACCACTCAGCCTCTTCACGCGTCAACCCAATGAGGCATTGGCTTGCGAAACCCGCGGGCTCGTCAGCGATCGTGTCAAACACGGCCCAAGTGTCGGTCGGCTCTTGGACGACCACGAAACGCACATTAGTTACTCCTAATGGAATAACGCGCGAGAACGACCGCTGTTCCGCCGCTCGGTGCTGGGTCGCCGGGTTGGACATCGCGCTGCGCTTCACCGAACACCACCGTAGCGCCAGCGCCAAGCATGCACTAACATTCCAGCCTGACCTCCTTTGGGGCCGGCCGGTGACCTGTTCAGAGGGAAGTGCCCATGACCAATCATTGCTGTGGACCGGGCTATGCTTCTCCCGCCGAGGCGATGCGGGCACCGCGCGAAAAGCTGCTTTATACGATTGCCATCTACACCGGCACGGGCATTCAGAAGCCGGACTATCTGTGCACCATCGATGTCGACCCGCAGAGCCCGACCTACAGCCAGGTGATTTCACGCCTGCAAATGCCGGGCATCGGCGATGAGCTGCATCACTCGGGCTGGAATGCCTGCTCGTCGTGCCATGGCGATGCCAGCATGGAGCGGAAATACCTGATTGTGCCGGGTGTGCGCTCGTCCAATCTGCATATTGTCGATTGCGGCACCGATCCGCGCAATCCGACCCTGTTCAAGGTCATCGACGGCGCCGAGATCAAAGCCAGGACCAATCTTTCGGCGCCGCACACGGTGCATTGCCTCGGCTCGGATATCATCGTCTCCATGCTTGGCGACGCGCAAGGCAATGCCCCCGGCGGCTATCTGCAGCTCAGCAAGGAGTTCGAGATCGTCGGCCGCTGGGAAAACTCCATGGGCGGCATCAAGTTCGGCTATGATTTCTGGTACCAGCCGCGGCACAACGTGATGGTCAGCTCGGAATGGGCCGCGCCCAACACCTTCATGCCCGGGTTCGACCTCGAAGAGGTCGGTCATCTGAAATATGGCCGCGAGATCCATTTCTGGGATTTCGAGAAGAAGGAGCCAAGGCAGACATTCTATCTTGGTGAGGATGGCCTGATCCCGCTGGAAGTGCGCTTCCATCACAATCCCGACAGCAGCCACGGTTTTGTCGGCGCGGCGCTTTCCGCCAACATCATCCATTGGTGGAAGGACGCGGCGGGCGACTGGCAATGGGAAAAGATTGTCGACGTCGACAATGAGCCGCATCCCGAATGGCCGATCCCGATACCCGGCGTGATCTCGGTCATCCTGCTCAGCATGGACGACAGGTACCTCTATCTGTGCAACTGGCTGCATGGCGACATCCGCCAGTACGACATCTCCGACCCGCACAACGCCAGGCTGACCGGGCAGGTGTGGATGGGCGGACTGCTCGGCCGCGCTCCCGAGGTCAATGGCGTCAAAGTCACCGGCGGGCCGCAGATGATACAGCTCAGCCTCGATGGCAAGCGGCTCTATGTGACGACCTCACTGTTCTCGACCTGGGACAACCAGTTCTATCCGGAAATCCGCACCAATGGCGGCTGCATGCTGATGGTCAATTGCGATACCGAAAACGGCGGCATGGCAATCGATCCGCGCTTTGTCGTCAATTTCGGCAAGGAACCGAATGGACCAAGCCGCTGTCACGAAACCCGTTATCCCGGCGGTGATTGCACGAGCGACATCTGGGTATGACCAGCTTCACCATCACGCTCGCCAACCAGGGCGGCGCGGCCTTTGAGGTCGATCGCCGCAAGCCGCTCTTGCAGAGCCTGCGCGAGCAGGGCGTGGACCTGCCCTATGGCTGCAAATATGGCGGCTGCATAAGCTGCGCGGCCAAGATGATCAGCGGCAAGGTCGATCAGAAGGCGCAGGTGGCGCTGAACAACCGCCAGATCGCCAATGGCTACATCATCCTCTGCGTTGCCCGCCCGCTGAGCGACTGCACGCTGGAGGTCGGCGTCGAAAGCCACGACAGGCTCTATCGCAACCCGTTCCTCGACCCCCTGGCCGCGCATGAATTGAAAGCCGATATTGCGACCCCGCTGGACGACAAGAAATGACCCATATGAACCATGATGAGCCCTATCCGGAGGCTTATCTGCAGGAGATCCTGAAATCGGTCAAAACCATCGCGATGGTGGGCGCCAGCCCCGACAAAACCAAGTTTTCCTATGGTGTCCTGAGGGTGCTGCACGAAACCGGCTACGACATGATCCCGGTCAATCCCAGTTCCGGCGTGGAGGAAATTCGAGGGCTTAAAGTGTATCCCTCGCTGGCGGCCATCGACCGGCCCGTCGACATGGTCGAGGTTTTCCGCCGCTCCGAAGATCTGCTGGAGGTCGCGCAGGAGGCCATCGCCATCAATGCCAAGGTGCTGTGGGGCCAGATCGGGGTGAGGGATGATGCTGCCGCCCGGCTGGCGGAGGAGGCGGGCTTGAAAGTGGTGATGAACCGCTGTCCCAAGATCGAATTGTTCCGCCCCTTCTGGAAGCCGAAGCTGCATTTGGGGATATGATCGCAGGTCACGTAATTCGGCGTGTCGGCGGTGACCAACCTGGTCCCTTTGGTGTTGGGCGTTGGTTCTGCTAGGCCGTGGGCTCATACACCCGAAGCCATTGTCGCGATCGGGGATTTTGAGATAGACTTTGCAATCTCGAAATCGTGCCGGATCCTCAGGCTTGCCTTGGGAGATGCTAATGCGCGGGTTCTTGCTTTTCATTCTGTTAGTGCTTGCACACATTCCGATTGTATCGCATGCCGCCGCCATCCACGACGCCGCCATGGAGGGCGATGTCGCGGCGATCACGGCGGCACTCGATGCAGGTGCCGGAATAGATGAGAGCGATGGCACTGCCACGCCGCTCTATCTTGCGGTGATGCTGGGCCACATCGATGCGGCAAAATTGCTCATAGAACGTGGTGCGGACGT
The DNA here is from genome assembly GCF_004022645.1 of Mesorhizobium sp. M4A.F.Ca.ET.020.02.1.1. NCBI lineage: Bacteria > Pseudomonadati > Pseudomonadota > Alphaproteobacteria > Hyphomicrobiales > Phyllobacteriaceae > Mesorhizobium > Mesorhizobium sp. M4A.F.Ca.ET.020.02.1.1. The sequence goes on from NZ_RZOI01000016.1 coordinate 4,834, forward strand.
CAACGCCCAGACGGCTTGGGGCCCTCCGCTGATGGCGGCCGTGGGGAAAGACAAGATCGATCTGTTAAATCTGTTGCTGGAGCGGAATGCAGATCCAAATTCCAACCGTGACAGCGAATCCGCCCTCCACGTCGCCGTCACTCTCGATTGTCTCGATTGTGTGAGGGCGCTGGTCGAGGCCGGCGCAGACGTGAATGCGAAGACAACGGGCGGCAAGACGCCGCTCCATATCGCAAAGAGCCGGGGGCAAGCCGAAATTGCCGCCTATCTTTTGTCGCACGGGGTTGTCTTGCCAACACCGGCTCCGATCTCAATGAAATTGGCTTCTGCCGATGTCGAGAAAGGTCGAACCTACTTCGCCCGCGTGTGTGTCAGTTGCCACACTGCCGAACCGCAGGGAGGGAACAAGATAGGACCCAACTTATGGAGCGTCGTCGGCCGCGACAAGGCATCCGTGGCAGACATGCGTTACTCCGATACCTTGCTGGGCTGGGAGGGGCTATGGACGTACGAGGACCTGAACAGATATCTCTTCGGGCCTATGCTTACCACGCCGGGCGTTAAGATGGAGACGCCTGGCGTCCCGGACGAGACCGAACGGGTCAACCTGATCGCCTACTTGCGCACACTCAGTGACAAGCCGATCCCGCTGCCCTGAATCGATGATCTCTTGCACAACTGCTGCTATGGGCCCGCGTCGGCTAGCAGATCGAACCTTACCTGAGATACGCCGCCAGATGGTCGCTGAGATCACGCGCGTCATCGCCGGCGCCGTCGATCAGCGCGGACTTGCGGCGGCGCAGGAACTGCATTCCCATCAGGTAGAGGCCCGGATGGTCGGCCACCCCGCCGTCGTGACGGACGTGGCCCCAGCGGTCGAGCACCGGCAGCTCCAGCCAGGAGTAGTCCGGCCGGTAGCCGGTGGCCCAGATGATCGTCCTGATCGCGCCGCTGGCGAGGTCCAGGCCGAGCGACGGGTTGTCCTCGACACGCGTCGGCGGCGGGCGATCCGGCGGTCCGACCGTCGCGTCCAGCCCGTTGTCGCGCGCCCATTCGTCAATGAGGTCGAGCAGCCGGGCCATCTTGAGATCGGAAAGCGCGCACATGTTGCGCAACGACCCGGCAAACTGCGCCTTGCCGTCTTCGGTGATGCCGGCGAGACGGCCGACGAGCCTGACGCCGCGGTCGAGCAGCGCGTTAAGGTCGAGGGTGGTGCGGTCGGGCGTGCCGGCAAGCTGCAGCGAAGGAACGCGTCGCGCCCGCCTGATGTCGTCGACCTCGTCGTAGCGCTCGTCGAGCACGCCGGCGGCGTCCATCCACCATTCCAGGTCCTTGCCGCGATAGACGCGGGGCGCCCTTATGTGCTCGCCCACCGACAGCGTCACCTGACGCCCCGAACGCTGCAGTTCCTGTGCGATCTGGGTGCCGCTCGACGAGGCGCCCACCACCATCACGCCGCCGTCGGCGACCTGGCCTGGGTTGCGGTAGGACTGCGCCGTCAGCATGGCGACCGACGGCGGCACGCGGGCGGCGAAATCGGGCAGGCGCGCGATGTTGCACGCGCCCGACGCCAGCACGACGGTCCGGCACCGCCACTCGCCGCGGTCCGTGCGCACCAGATATCCGGCATCGTCGGCGCGGACCGAGGTAACGGTCGTATGGGTCCTGACCGGCGCCGAGATCGCCCTGGCATAGTTGCCGAGGAAGTCGATCGCCTCAGGCAGCGTCCGGTAACCGTCGGGGTCGTCGCCGTCATAGCGGAAGCCGGGCAGCCGGCTCTGCCAGTTGGGAGTGAGCAGCCGCAGCGAATCCCATCGCTCGGTGCGCCAGCTATGGGCGATCTCACCGCGCTCGAGCAGCACATGGTCGATGGAGCGCTCCGCGAGGCAACGGCTCATCGCGAGCCCCGCGTGCCCTGCACCGACGATCACTGTGGTGACGGAACTAATCGCACCCTCTCATCGGGAGAGTCTACGGCTCGAAGCGCCTTTCAGTTCACCACGACCGTGACGTTCGTCGGATTGGTGACAATGTCATAGACGGCCGACCGCTTCTGCGACTGGGCGACGAGCGCCTCGATGTCCTCGCGCTTGGCGTCGGCGTCGATGTTGTACTTCACCGTGATGCCGCTGAAGCCGTTGCGGACGTCGGCGTCGATGCCGAGAATGCCGGCGAGATCCATGTCGCCCTCGATGGTCGCTTTCACCGACTTCAGCTGGATGTTCCGGTTCTGGGCAACCGCGGCGATGCCGGCGGTCAGGCAACTGGCCAGCCCGACCAGCACGTATTCGACAGGCGTGGCGCCCTGATCCAGGGAAGCGAACACCTCCGGATGGTCGGCGTCGAATGCGAAGGTGGTCTTGCGATGCTGGTCCTGGCCGAGACCGTAAAAACTCTCCACCGTCGAGTGGCTGTGGGTGCCATCCTTCCATTCGCAAGCCGCGCGCCACTTGAATTGCGCGGCCTCCGGGGCATTGGTAAGCGCTTCTTTTGCGGCGAGCAGCGCCTCTACATTGACGCCATTGTCGGCCTGTACTGCGGAAGCCATGATTATCCTCCCTACATTGCACTGGCTCAAAACCCGACCGTTTCACTGACCTCCTGATCAGCTTTGGTCGTGGGGCGGCCATGGTATGGGCAGCTAAGCGTTTCGACAAGTTGTTTCCGGCGGGGCAGGGTCGCCCTTCGGAGCCCGTTTCAACTACCCCTAAAATACCTAAGCCTAGCCCCTAGAACTACTCGTTTGCGCCGGCATACCATCGCCGCCACCATCCGGATCGTTGGTGGTTGGCACGGTGGAGGCATTGATGACCGCTCTTGCTCGCAGGCCCTGGGTTCCCGCGCAGTGCGAGGATTTCGTCCAGCGGCTGGCCACGGAAACGAGCGGGCAGGGGAGCGACGTCGTGCTTGCGGCGATCGAGGCGGGCATCGCGCTCAACCGGCGCGTCCATGAGGCCGATTGCGTCAACCTCAATCCGGCGACCAACGTGATGAACCCCAGAGCCGAGGCGGCGCTTGCCTCGGGCCTCGGCTCTCGCCCGTCGCTCGGCTATCCCGGCGACAAATACGAGATGGGGTTGGAGGGCGTCGAGCGCATCGAGGTCATCGCGGCCGAGCTCGCCGCCGAGGTGTTCGGCGCCCGCTATGCCGAGATCCGCGTGCCTTCCGGCGCCATCGCCAATCTCTATGCCTTCATCGCCGCGGCGCGGCCGGGCGACAGCGTGATCGTGCCTTCGCCCGCCGTCGGCGGCCATGTCACGCATCACATGGCCGGCTGCGCCGGGCTCTATGGGCTCGACATCCATACCGCGCCTGTCGACGGCGATGGCTACACGGTCGATGTCGCCGGGCTGCGCGAACTCGCCCTTGAGGTGCGGCCGAAGATGATCACCATCGGCAGCAGCCTCAACCTTCTGCCGCATCCCATCCGCGAGATCCGGGCGATCGCCGACGAGATCGGGGCGCTGGTGCTGTTCGACGCGGCGCATCTCTGCGGCATGATCGCCGGCCACGCCTGGCAGCAGCCGCTGGAGGAAGGCGCCCATCTCATGACGATGAGCACCTACAAGAGCCTCGGCGGCCCGCCCTCCGGCCTGATCGTCACCAACGACGCCGATATCGCCGAGAAGCTCGACCGGATCGCCTTTCCCGGCATGACGGCGAATTTCGATGCCGCGAAGTCGGCAGCGCTCGCCATCACACTGCTCGACTGGAGGGCGCATGGCCGCGCCTATGCCGCCGCCATGGCCGGCACGGCGAAGGCGCTGGCTCAGGCGCTTGCCGAGCGCGGCCTGCCGGTGTTCTCGACGGCCAAGGGCCACACCACCTCGCACCAGTTCGCGGTTCAGGCCCCCGAATTCGGCGGCGGGCAGGCGGCGGCGAAGAGGCTCAGGCGGGCCAACATCCTCACCTGCGGCATCGGCCTGCCGATCGCGGCGGTCGACGGCGACATGAACGGCCTGCGCTTCGGCACGCCGGAGATCGTGCGCTGGGGCATGACCGAGAAGGACATGCCCGAGCTTGCCGCGCTCATCGCCAGGGGGCTGCGCGGCAACGATGCGCCGCAAGCGATCGCCGCCGCTGTCAGTGAATTCCGGCGCCGGTTCACAAAACTGCATTTCGTGAACTGAGCACCTGAAAGCGCGGGCGAAGAGCCCGCTTTCTCAAAACACAAAGGGGAATGACATGCGCATGATTCTGCGATTGATGACTGCTGCCCTGATGACGGCCGCCGCCGTCGGTGTCGCCAGGGCCGATATCGTGCTCGGCGTCGCCGGTCCGATGTCGGGGCCGAATGCCGCCTATGGCGAACAGTACCGCGTCGGCGTCAAGACGGCGGTCGAGCGCATCAACGCCAATGGCGGCGTGCTCGGGCAAAAACTCACCGTCTCGGTCGGCGACGATGTCTCCGATCCAAAGCAGGGCGTCTCGGTCGCCAACAAGTTCGTCGCCGATGGCGTGCATTATGTCGTCGGCCACTATAATTCCGGCGTCACCATTCCCGCCTCCGACATCTATGCCGAGAACGCCGTGCTGTTCGTGACGCCGACGGCCACCAACCCGATGGTGACCGAGCGCGGCCTGTGGGACGCTTTTCGCGCTTGTGGCCGTGACGACCAGCAAGGCGCCATCGCCGCCAAATTCGTGCTCGAGCGCTTCAAGGGCAAGAAGGTGGCGATCGTCGACGACAAGTCGACGGCGGGCAAGGGTCTCGCCGACGAGATGGCGCGCGCCTACAACGCCGGCGGCGGCAGGCCGGTGCTGCAAGAGGAAATCAACCCTGGCGAGAAGGACTACAGCCCACTCGTCGCCAGGATCAAGCAGTCGGGCGCCGAGCTTGTCTATTATGGCGGCCAGCACACCGAGGCCGGGCTGATCGTGCGCCAGATGCACGACCAGGGCGTCACCACCATCCTGATGGGCGGCGACGGCATCTCCAACAGCGAGTTCGGCGCCATCGGCGGCGAGGGGGCTTTGGGCACGCTGATGACGTCCTTTCCCGATCCGGCCACCTTCGCCGAGGCCAAGGATGCGGTCGCCGACCTGAAAGCCAGGAACGTACCGACCGAAGCGGTGACGCTATACGCCTATGCAGCCACGCAGATCCTTGCCGAGGCGATCGCCCGTGCCAAGGCCGACGATCCGAAGGCCGCATCCGACTATCTCCATTCGGGTGCAAGCATTTCGACAGTGCTCGGCACCATCTCCTATGACGCCAAGGGGGATATCAAGCAGCCGGGCTTCGTCGTATTTGAGTGCGGAAGGTCGACGGCAAGCTGACCCCGGTGGCCCTCAGATAGATTATTCGCGCCGGCGGGGTAACGGCCGCCGGCGCTTCCTTGGGAAAAAGCCGGAATGGCCGTCAATCCGCCGCGTCCGCGCATGCCGCCGCTCAACGCGCTCCGCTCCTTCGAGGCGGCGGCTCGTTACGAAAGCTTCGCCAAGGCGGCGGACGAGCTCAGCGTCACGCCGGCGGCGGTGTCGCATCAGGTCAAGGCGCTGGAGGCCTGGCTCGGCGCGCCGCTGTTCGTGAGGCATGCGCAGGGGCTGCATCTCACCGACGCCGGCCGCGCCGCTCTGCCTGCCTTCTCCACCGCCTTCGACGCTATGGGGCTGGCCGTGCAGGAACTGCGCATCGCGGCGCCCCGGCCGCAGGTCAGCATCGCGGCGCTGCCTTCGATCGCGCAGCTGTGGCTGGCGCCGCGCCTGCCGGCGCTGCGCGCGGCATTGCCCACGCTGCGCCCCTCCATCCACGCGCTGGAGGAGCCGCCGGATTTCCGCCGCGAGCCTTTTGATCTCGCCATCTTCCTGACCAGGCAGGCACCGGTCGGCGGCCGCGCTTGCAAGTTCTCAGATGATGTCATCTTTCCGGTGTGCGCGCCGGCGCTGGCCCGGCAGTTGAAGACGCCGGCCGATCTCGCCGCGCAGCTTCTGTTGTGGGACACGACCTGGACCGGCGACTGGGCCCTGTGGTTCGAGGCCGCCGGCCTGAAGGGGCCGTCGATCGATTCCGGCTCCGAATTCTCGCTCTACAGCATGGCGCTGCAGGCGGGCGACGGCGCCGGCGTGCTGATGGGCCATGAGGCGCTGGTGTCGCGCGCGCTTGCCGGCGGATCGCTGGTGGCGCCGTTCGAAAAGCGCGTGCCGACCGGCTTCAGCCTTTCGATCCTGGCGCCCGACCGATCACCCGCCCACGCCGCCGCGGCGATCGACTGGCTGCTGGCGGAGCCGCCGTCTCCATCCGCACCTTGACCAGCGTCGCCGCCGCGTGGCCGGCAGCGGCGATGTAGTCGGGATTGTGGTGGATCAGCATGCTGGAGAAGGCGCCGTCCATCAACAGAACGATCTCGCGCGCCAGCATGTTGGGCTCTCTGACCTTATGGCTTGAAAGCTCTCCGGCCAGCCACTTTTCGAAATTGGTCTTGTGGCGCGACCCGGATTTGACTGCAGGGTGTCCGGGCATCGCCGCGAGCTCGGCGGCCGTGCGCAGGTAGCCGCAGCCTCTCCACTTCGGGTGCTTTGCCACCCGCGCCAGATTGGTGAAGATCGCCGCGACCTTCCTGTCGACGCCGCCCTCGGCGGCTTCGAACCAGCCGGCCATCTGCTTGATGTTGGGCTGGTCGCGGCCATCGAGATAGGCGGCGATCAAATCGTCCTTGCTTCTGAAGTGGTAGTAGAGCGTGCGCTTCGTCAGCCCCGCCTTCTCGGCCACTGCGTCGACGCTGACGCGGCCGACCCCCTCGGCATAGAAGAGTTTCGTCGCCGCATCGACGAGGCGTTTGCGAGTTGGGCTGGTGGGTTCGCTCATGCCATCAAGTATACTGACTAGTGAATATACAGACAATCCGAAAACTGATCCCTTTCGCTCCGTTCCATACCGGAGAGAAAGAACATGACCGAGTTGGTGCTTTGCGAAAGCCGCGATCGCGTCGCTGTGCTGACGCTCAATCGCCCGGAGAAACTCAACGCCTTGAATTACGCCCTGATCGATCGCCTGCTCGATATGCTCGACAGGATCGAGACCGACGATGCGGTTCGCGCCGTCATCCTCACGGGGGCGGGCGAGCGCGCCTTCTCTGCCGGCGCCGACATCCACGAATTCTCAGTCAGTGTCGCCGCAGGCGCTGATGTCGCGCTGCGCGACTTCGTCATGCGCGGCCAGCGGCTGACGGCGCGGCTCGAAGCGTTCCGCAAGCCGGTCATCGCCGCTGTCAACGGCATCGCCTTCGGTGGCGGCTGCGAGATCACCGAGGCGGTGCCGCTGGCCATCGCCAGCGACCGCGCCTTGTTCGCCAAGCCGGAGATCAACCTCGCCATGCCGCCGACCTTCGGCGGCACGCAGCGCCTGCCGCGGCTTGCCGGCCGCAAGCGGGCTCTGGAACTGCTTTTGACGGGCGAGGCCTTTTCGGCGGCGCGCGCGGTGGAACTCGGCCTCGTCAACAGGATCGTGCCGCAAGCCGAGCTGATGCCGGCAGCACACGATCTCGCGCGCCGCATCATCACGCATTCGCAGGCGGCGGTGGCCAGCATCCTCACCGCGGTGGCGCGCGGCATCAATCTCAGCATAGCCGAGGGCCTGCTGGTCGAGGCCGAGCAGTTCGCTCGCATAGTCCCGACCGCCGACCTGCGCGAGGGCCTCGACGCCTGGATCGAGCGCCGCAAGCCCGCCTATGACGGCTCATGGACGCACATCACCCGGCCAAGCGAGGCAAGGCGCGCCTCGCTGGCCATGGACCGCTTGGCGGATCAGGGCGAAACGGCGACACGGCCCTTCATGTTGGGATGGAAGCGGCAGAAATAGTCGACCGCCCCGGCTTCCGTGAGAGTCATCCTTCCCCTCGACTTCGGCGGGATCATCGCCTCCCAACCGCCCTTCACCGTGGCCGTGTGGGCCAACCCATCCTTGTTCACCCATTCGACCGTGTCGCCGACCTTGGCCTCGACGCTTGCTGGCGAAAAAACAAGCTTGTCGATCGTTACCGTGATCGTGGCTGCGGACGCCGGGCTGGCGGTGAGCGCCAGCGCCAGCGCCGCTAATGCCGGCCGTGTCAGCGCCGTCATTTCAGGCTGCCGGCGACATGCTCGGCATGCTGCTGATGCCCCTGGAAGATCTTCAGCCCGGTTTCCAGCAGGCTCTTCAACTCGGCATTGCTCGCCGACGGGATGAGCAGGGTCTCCAGCGCCCCGTTGACCTGCTTGTGGTAGGCCACCTCATTCTCGACATAGGCCTTGTCGAAGGCCGCGCCGTCGAGCTTCGCGAGCTTGCCGCGTTCTTCTGCCGCCGCCTTGGCCAGCGCCTGGCTCGTGGCGTTGTCCTCCGGCGTGACATTGAGCTTCTTGACCAGGTCGAGCGCCTGCTTGTTCACCGCCTCATGGTCGCGCACCATGTCGTTGGCGAAATCCACGACCTCCTTGGTCTTGGACTTCTCGATCGCCAGCTTCGCCGCCTCGATGTCGATCGTGCCCGCCGTGTAGGCGATGTGGGCGATCTGCGGATCGGTCGGCTTGTCGGCGGCCTGCGCCAGCGGCGCTGCGCCGAGCATGAGCAGGGCGGCGAGGGCAACGGTCGGTCGGGTAAGCATGGCATCTCCTTCGCCCGGTGGTGCCGGGCTCGCGTTCTTCGGTTAACGCTGATTGGATGCGGGAAGGGCCGAAACGTTCCCGGGAATCAGCCTTCGATCCCCAGTCTTTTCATCACCGCCTCGGTCAGCCGCTCGCAGCGGCGGCCGGCGAAGGGGAAGGCGTCGAGCAGCACCGGGCCGATCTCGTCGTCCAGCGCCTTGCGCACCAGGGCGCGCGCCCGGTGCAGCCTGGTCTTGACGGTCTCGGGCTTGACGCCAAGCAGGTCGGCGGTCTCGTCCATGCTGAAGCCCTCTATGACGCGGGCTACGAACACGCTGCGGTAGACGTCGGGCAGGCTGTCGGTCGCCCGTTCGACCAGTGCGAGGATCTGCCGCTGCGCCATCGTCCGCTCCGGATCGTCGCTGGGGTTTAGAGGGAAGCGGATGATCTGCGCCTCCGGGTTTTCGGGCAGCGCCACGATCCGTTTTCGCTTGCGCAGCCGACCGAGCGCCTCGTTGATGACGATGCGCGACAGCCAGGTCGAGAGCGAGGATCCGCCACGAAAAGTTGAAAGATTGGCGAAGGCCCGCACATAGGCCTCCTGCACGATGTCCTCGGCCTCGGCGTCGTTGCGCACAACGCCGCGCGCGATGCGGTAGAGACGCTGGTTGTTAGCCTTGATGATGGCGCGGCAGGCCTCCGCCTCGCGCGCCAAGGCGCGACGCACCAGCGCCATGTCGCCGGACAGGCTTTCCGCCCCTGCCGGCGCCGCTACGGGCGTTGCGAGCTTGTGCATTGCGAGCCGATCTCCCGAACAGATGCCTGATCGGGGCATTGGATGCGCCTTGCCGGCAAAAGGTTCCCGGAATTCGGCGGTGTTCGGCGGCGATATTACGCCGCCGCCCGCGCCGTGTCTGCGCCGCGCACCCGCGCTGCCGCCGCCAGCAGGTCGGTCTGGGTGATCAGGCCGAGGATACGCCGCTCGGCATCGACGATCACCACCGCATGACTGCGCCCGTCGGTCAGCACTGGCAGCAGGCTCATCGCCGGCGTGTCGGGCGAGGCGGTGCCGACCTTCGACATCACGCCCTTCACCGTGTCGGTGGCTTTCGTCAGCTCGCGCAGGCCGACGGCGCCCACCAGCCTGGCTTCGGCGTCGACCACCGGCAAGGTACGGATATTGTGGTCGAGCAGTTGCTGGCGCGCCGCGTCGGCTGTGGCGTCTTCGGGCACAGAGATCACGTCGCGGGACATGATGTCTGAGCAAAGCAGCGTCCGGTGCGAGCGCACCATGGCCTGCAGTTCGACCTGGCGCAGCAGCCGTTCGAGGTCGTCGCGGTCGATGTCGAAGGTCTCGTCGAGCGTGGCCAGCGCCGCGTCGATATCCTCGGGCCGGAAGCCGACGCGCTCCTGTGGCGGCGGATCGGCGGTGCCGTGGCTGTTGGCGGCGGGCGCGACGACATGCGGATAGTTGCGCCGCGCCAGCCGGTGGAAGAGGAAGCCGAGCGTGACCAGAATGGTCGAATTCAGCGCCACCGGCACGAAGGGGAACAAAAAGCCGGCGCTGACCACCGCCGGGCCGCCAAGCACGGCGGTGAGCGCGGCGGCGCCGCCCGGCGGATGCAGGCAGCGGGTGAACGACATGGCGGCAATGGCGAGCGCCACCGCAAGGCCGGACGCGATCACCGGGTCGTGCACGAAGTGCGCCACGGTCACGCCGACCAGTGCCGAGATCGAATTGCCGCCGATGATCGACCAGGGCTGCGCCAGCGGGCTTGCCGGCACCGCAAAGAGCAGCACGGCCGACGCCCCCATCGGTGCCACCAGCAGCGCCACATGCGGGCCGCCGCCCATCGCCAGCCCGCTGATCACGCCGGTCAGCGCGATGCCGATCGTGGCGCCGATGCAGGCAAGCAGCCGCTCGCGCAGCGTCGCGCCGGCAAGGATGGGGACAAAAAGGCGAAACGCCATGGGAGATCCTGAAACGCAAGAGAGATTGCGGCGCCCGCAATGCAGCCGCGGCCGCGAATTTGGAAGCCAAACCAATCCGTGTATTCGCGGTTGCGGAGAATATTATTGCGCGACGCGGGTTGGGGGCTATCGCCTGTGGCCTTCGCTTTCTCAATCGCGCCAAGGCCTTGCGGCCGTGTGCGGAATCCATCCCTCAGGGTTCCCGCTCGCAGGTCAGGTCGCCGCCGCCGCAAGCCCGCGCAATAAGTCGGCCTTGAGATCGTCGACGTCCTCAAGCCCGACTTGCAGGCGGATCAGCGGCCCCTCATAGGAGCGCTTGGCTATGGTGCGGTCGCCAAGGAAGACCGGTACGGCGAGGCTCTCATAGCCGCCCCAGGAATAGCCGAGGCCGAAGATCTTCAGCGCGTCGAGGAAGGCGTGCTGCGCTTTTTGCCCGCCACCCTTGAGGACGATCGAGAAGATGCCGCTTGAGCCGCAGAAGTCGCGCTTCCACAGCGCGTGGTCCGGGTGGCTCTCCAGCGCCGGATGCAGCACCTGCGCCACGCCTGGCTGCCCCTCCAGCCAGAGCGCTAGCGCGAGCGCGCTCTTCTGGTGATGCTCAAGCCGAACCCCCATCGTGCGCAGGCCGCGCAGTACCTGATAGATGTCGTCGGGCCCGGAACAGCAGCCCAGTGTGCAAAAACCTTCGTAGAGCTGTTTCCAGTACGTCTCGTTGGCCGAGACGGTGCCGAGCAGCACGTCCGAATGGCCGGCCGGGTATTTCGTCGCCGCATGGATCGAGATGTCGACGCCATGGTCGAGTGGCTTGAAATAGAGCGGCGTCGCCCAGGTGTTGTCCATCATGACGATGGCGCCCGCCTGATGCGCCGCTTTGGCGATCGCCGGTATGTCCTGCACCTCATAGGTGTTCGACCCCGGCGATTCCGTGAACACCACTTTGGTGTTGGACTTGATCAGCGCGGCGATGCCGGCGCCGATATGAGGGTCGTAATACTCCACATCGATGCCCAGGCGCTTCAGCATCGTGTCGGCGAAATGCCGTGTCGGGTGGTAGACGCTGTCAACGATCAAGAGATGGTCGCCGCACGCGAGGAAGGTGAGCAGCGGCACCGTCACCGCGGCGAGGCCCGAGGGCACGGCGATTGTGCCGGCCGAGCCCTCCAGCGCGTCGACCGCAAGCGTCAGCGCGTCCATGGTCGGCGTGCCGCGCGTGCCGTAGGTGTATTTCTGGCTGCGTGCCGCCATCGACGCCGCATCGGGATAGAGCACCGTCGAGGCATGCACGACCGGTGGATTGACGAAGCCGAAATAGTCGCGCGGATTGTTGCCGGAATGGGCAAGCCGCGTGTTGATGCCCAGTTCGCTGCTGTCTTTTGCCATATCTCTTGCCTGTGGTGGGGGTGATGCCAGCCATAATGCGGTGGCCCGGGCCGCGCAACCGCCCGGCGTCCGCCAGTCGGTGGTGTTTCGATGTGCCAAATCCTTGCCGGGCGGACGGCGGGGGGCCCAGCCTTGGCGCCGGGACGATCGGACTTTGATCCGACTATCAGGCTTGTTGGGAAAGTTATATAATTACGTCCTAATATAGAATCATTGCCGGGTTGCCTCGCTGCGGGCCGGACGATTTTACCGGCCGCGGGTCCAGTCTTCCCCGCAATGCAGGCATTTCGTGCCAGCCAAGGGGAGGACTGCGATGACCGACGTCAAATGGATGATCAAGGCGCGCGAATTCACCAACTGCAACTGCGCCTATGGCTGTCCGTGCCAGTTCAACTCCCTGCCGACGAATGGGTTCTGCCAGGCCGTGGCGGGCGTGGAAATCGAACACGGCTATCACGGCGACACCAAGCTTGACGGCTTGCGCTTTGCCGGAATCTTCCGTTGGCCGGGCCCGATCCATGAGGGCGGGGGCGAGGCAGCGGTCGTCATCGACGAACGGGCCACCGAAGCGCAGCGCAACGCGCTGCTTCGCATCCTGAGCGGCCAGGACACCGAACCCGGCGCGACCATCTTCCAGGTCTTCTCGACCACGCTGGAGAAGGTGCACGATCCGATCTTCGCCGCCATCGACCTCAGCATCGACATCGATGCGCGCACGGCCCGGATGGACGTGCCCGGCGTGACGTCCGGTCACGGCGAGCCGATCAAGAACCCCGTCACCGGCCAAGAGCATCGGGTGCGCATCGACCTGCCGCACGGCTTCGAATACGCGCTCGCAGAGGCCGGGCGCGGCTGGACCAGGGCATCGGGCCCGATCAAGTTCGAATTGGCCGACAGTCACAGCCACTTCGCCATCATGCATATGACGCAAAGCGGCGTGGTGCACTGAAATCGCATGAGCGACACGGCCCTCGAAGCAGTGCTGCGGCGTGACCGCGCGGTCGTCGCCGCATCGCTCGTGGCGATTGCCGTGCTCGCTTGGGCCTATGTGTTTTGGCTCGCCGCCTCCATGGGCATGCCAGCCACGCCCATGGAGACCGGCGGCGACATGGCCGGCATGAGCACGTCGGATATGAGTGGCATGGACATGCCTGGCATGGACATTGGTGCGGCGGTCGCGCCGGCCATCCGCGCCTGGACGGTGGCCGATTTCGTTTTCATCTTCGCCATGTGGTCGGTGATGATGGTTGGCATGATGACGCCGTCCGTCGCGCCGATGCTGCTGCTCTATGCCGGCGTCGGCCGCAAAGCCGGGGCGAGCGGCCGGACCATCGCCTCGACAGGGTGGTTCTTCGCTGGCTATCTGCTGGTCTGGGTGGCCTTCAGCCTTGCGGCCACAGGCGCGCAATGGCTGCTGGGCCGTCTCGCTTTGCTGAACCCGATGATGGCGACCAACAGCGGCATCCTCGGCGGCCTCATCCTGATTGCCGCCGGCCTCTACCAATGGACGCCGGTGAAGGGCGTCTGCCTCAGCCAATGCCAGGCGCCGATCGCCTTCCTGACCAGTCATGGCGGCTTCCGCACCGCGCCGCTCGGCGCGCTGCGACTGGGTATCGCGCACGGCGCCTATTGCCTCGGCTGCTGCTGGGCGCTGATGGCGCTGCTGTTCGTCGGCGGCGTCATGAACGTGCTGTGGGTCGCCGGCATTGCCATCCTCATCCTGCTGGAGAAGACCGTCCCGGCCGGCCGGGTGATTCCGCGGATCTCCGGCACCCTGATGGTGGCCATCGGTGTCTGGTTGCTTACCCAGTGATTGTCCGTGTGCTGCTCATCATACATGTTGATCTGCATCGATGAATGCAGCCGGCCGTCCGGTTCGCCAAGGTGCGGTTGCCGGCGAGGTTTTCCCCAAGAAAACAAGAATAAACGCCAGCCTGATCATTGCCGGTGTTGGGCTCATGCGGGTGGCCGGACTTTGCCGACTTTGTTTGCGGCCGTGGCAAATTTACGGGCGCGTTTGTCTGCAATTCGGGCATTTCCGGCAATCGGATTTCAAACGCGTTGGAATTCGGTCATTTCCCTTGACCTCACAGGAATAATCGCCTTCGATGCAGTTCGTGAATGGGAGGCAGCGCGTCGGTTGCGATGCGGGGTCCGGGAGTGGCCGGAAGGGAGCTGCGTTCACGCGGGAAAAGATCAGGGTCGCCTGAGAACAGGGTCACCTGTAAAACAGAAAAGGGTCTGTGGGTCATGAAACATATTGCATTCGGCATTCTCGGCGCCGCCGCGCTTGGGTTTACAGCATCGGCGGCTTCGGCCGGCACGCTCGACACCGTCAAGCAGAAGGGCTTCATCCAGTGCGGCGTCTCGACCGGTCTGGCCGGCTTCTCGGCGCCGGACGACAAGGGTGACTGGCAGGGCATCGACGCCGATTTCTGCCGCGCCGTCGCGGCCGCCGTCTTCGGTGACGGCTCCAAGGTCAAGTTCACGCCGCTCAGCGCCAAGGAACGCTTCACCGCGCTGCAGTCGGGCGAGGTCGACATCCTGTCGCGCAACACCACCTGGACGATCAACCGCGACACCGCGCTCGGCCTGAACTTCATCGGCACCACCTACTATGACGGCCAGGGCTTCATGATCAACGCCAAGAAGCTGCCCGGCGTGAATTCGGCGCTGCAGCTTTCGGGCGCCGCCGTCTGCGTGCAGAGCGGCACCACGACCGAGCTCAACCTTGCCGACTACTTCAAGTCGAACAAGATGGAGTACAACCCCGTCGTGTTCGAGAAGCTGGAAGAGGTCAACGCCGCCTATGACGCCGGCCGCTGCGACGTCTACACCACCGACCAGTCGGGCCTCTACGGCATCCGCCTGACGCTGGGCGCCCCGGCCGACCACGTCGTGTTGCCCGAGATCATCTCCAAGGAGCCGCTCGGCCCGGCCGTGCGCCAGGGCGACGACCAGTGGTACCACATCGTCAAGTGGACCTATTTCGCGCTGCTCGACGCCGAGGAACTCGGCATCACCAAGGCCAATGTCGAGGAGATGAAGGCCTCCGACAATCCTGAGATCAAGCGCGTGCTCGGCCAGGAGGCGGACACCAAGATCGGCACCGATCTCGGCGTCTCCAACGACTGGGTCGTGAATATCGTCAAGGCTGTCGGCAATTACGGCGAAGTGTTCGAGCGTAACGTCGGCTCGGGCAGCCCGCTCAAGATCGCGCGCGGCATCAACGCGCTCTGGACCAAAGGCGGTCTGCAATACGCTCCGCCGATCCGCTGATCGAAATGTGATCCGGGAGGCAGGTTGTCTGCCTCCCGGTTTCTCTTTCCAGGGGACGGTCGCATGGCATCGCAGGAAATCCTTCGCGAGGAGCCGAGCAGGGCTTCCTTCATCAATGACCCTAAGGTACGCAGCCTCTTCTTCCAGACGCTGGTAATCGTCATTCTGTTCGGCTCGGTCTGGTGGATCGTGCAGAACGTCATCGACAATCTGGCACGTCTGCATATCGCCTCCGGCTTCGGCTTCCTCAAGGGACGCGCCGGCTTCGACATCTCGGACACACCGATCGCATACACGTCGGACTCGACCTATGGCCGCGCCATTATTGTCGGGCTGATCAACACGATCATCGTCGCCGTCGCCGGCATCATCACCGCCACGATCATCGGCTTCATCGTCGGCATCGGTCGTCTGTCGCAGAACTGGCTGATCCGCAAGATCTGCACGGTCTATGTCGAAATCTTCCGCAACATCCCGCCGTTGCTGGTCATCTTCTTCTGGTATTCCGGCGTGCTCGCCGTGCTGCCGCCGCCGCGCGAGAGCTACAACCTGCCCTTCGGCTCCTTCCTCAACCAGCGCGGCTTCTATTTCCCGCGCGCCATATGGGGTGACGGCTCCTGGCTGATCCTGGTCGCCTTCCTCCTCGGCCTCGCCATGGCTTGGTTCGTCGCCCGTACGGCACGCCAGCGGCAGATGACAACCGGTCAGCAATTCCCGGTGTTCTGGACTTCGATAGCGCTGATCGCCGGCCTGCCGCTGCTTGCCTACGCTCTCAGCGGCTTCCCGCTGAGCTTTGATTTTCCGAAGCAATCGACCTTCAACCTGACTGGCGGCTTCCAGGTCAAGCCGGAATTCCTTTCGCTCTATCTGGCGCTGTCCTGCTACACGGCGGCCTTCATCGCCGAGATCGTGCGTGCCGGTATCAGGGGCGTCAGCAGAGGCCAGACCGAGGCGGCCGGGGCGCTGGGGCTGCGCTCAGGCCCGATCCTGCGGCTGGTCGTGGTGCCGCAGGCCATGCGCATCGTCATCCCGCCGCTGACCAGCCAGTATCTCAACCTGACCAAGAACTCCTCGCTGGCGATCGCCATCGGCTATCCCGATCTCACCGCCACCGCCGGCACGGTGCTCAACCAGACCGGCCAGGCGGTGGAGGGCGTGCTGATCATGATGATCGCCTATCTGGTGCTGAGCCTCGTGACCTCCGCGGTCATGAACGTCGTCAACGCCAGAATGGCACTGGTGGAGAGGTAGGGTCATGCAGGAACACGATATGTCCTGGGTGCGCACCGAGATGGCTCTTGCCCAGCCGGCGCCGCCAAGCGAACGCGGGCTCTATGCCTGGGTACGCAAGAACCTGATCGCCACCCCCGGCGACACCATCCTGACCATCCTCGGCATTCTCATCGTCGCCTGGATCCTGCCGCAGGTCATAAACTGGGCCCTGCTCAGCGCCCAGTGGACGGGTTCGGACCGCACCGTCTGCGCCACCGTCTCGCAGGGCGGCATCCAGCCGGACGGCTGGAGCGGCGCCTGCTGGGCCTTCGTCAACGCCAAGTTCGGCCAGTTCATGTTCGGCCGCTATCCGATCGAGGAGCGCTGGCGGCCGATCCTCGTCGCCATCCTGTTCGTGGCGCTGCTGGTGCCGATGCTGATCCCGCGCGTGCCACGCAAGGGGCTGAACGCCATCTTGCTTTTCCTGGTTCTGCCGATCGTCTCGTTCTTCCTGCTGCTCGGCGGCGTGTTCGGCCTGCCGCATGTCGAGACCTCGCTGTGGGGTGGTCTGCTGGTCACGCTCAGCCTGTCCTTCGTCGGCATCGCTGTCTCGCTGCCGCTTGGCACGGTGCTGGCGCTCGGTCGGCGCTCAAAGATGCCGATCATCAAGATGCTGTGCGTGATCTTCATCGAGACGGTGCGTGGCATTCCGCTGATCACGGTGCTGTTCTTCGTCAGCGTCATGCTGCCGTTGTTCCTGCCGGAGGGCGTCACCTTCGACAAGTTCCTGAGGGCTCTGATCGGTGTGTCGCTGTTTGCCGCCGCCTATATGGCGGAGGTGGTGCGCGGCGGCCTGCAGGCGATCCCGAAAGGGCAGTACGAAGGCGCCGATTCGCTCGGCCTCGGCTACTGGCAGAAGATGGGGCTGATCGTGCTGCCGCAGGCGCTGAAGCTGGTTATCCCCGGCATCGTCAACACCTTCATCGGCATGTTCAAGGACACCAGCCTGGTGCTGATCATCTCGATGTTCGACCTGCTCGGCGTCGTCAAGCAGAACTTCTCCGACGCCAATTGGGCGACACCGCAGACCGCGAAGTCCGGCCTGGTGTTCGCCGCTTTCGTGTTCTGGCTGTTCTGCTTCGGTATGTCGCGCTATTCAATGTACACGGAACGCCGGCTCGACACCGGCTACAAACGCTGATGCATGTCGCCCAAAAGTGTTTAGCGGTTTTGGGGTAACGACATGCATCAAACACAACGATAAGGGGAATTGGCCATGACCACCGAAAACGCCGTCAGCGCGGAAGACCTCAAGGTCGATGCCAAGAAGATGCACATCTCGACCACCGATGTCGCCATCGACATCGTCGGCATGCACAAATGGTACGGCGAGTTCCATGTGCTGAAAGATATCAATCTGAAGGTGATGCGCGGCGAGCGTATCGTTATCTGCGGCCCGTCCGGCTCCGGCAAGTCGACCATGATCCGCTGCATCAACCGGCTGGAGGAGCACCAGAAGGGCAAGATCATCGTCGACGGCAAGGAACTGACCAACGATCTGAAGAAGATCGACGAGGTGCGCCGCGAGGTCGGAATGGTGTTTCAGCACTTCAACCTGTTCCCGCATCTGACGATCCTGGAGAACTGCACGCTGGCGCCGATCTGGGTGCGCAAGACGCCGAAGAAGCAGGCGGAAGAGATCGCCATGCATTTCTTGAAGCGCGTGAAAATCCCGGAGCAGGCCAACAAATATCCCGGTCAGCTCTCCGGCGGCCAGCAGCAGCGCGTGGCGATCGCCCGCTCGCTGTGCATGAACCCGCGCATCATGCTGTTCGACGAGCCGACCTCGGCGCTCGATCCCGAAATGATCAAGGAAGTGCTGGAGACGATGGTGGGTCTGGCCGAGGAAGGCATGACCATGCTTTGCGTCACCCATGAGATGGGTTTTGCCCGCAAGGTCGCCAACCGGGTGATCTTCATGGATCAGGGCCAGATCGTCGAGCAGAACACGCCGGCCGAGTTCTTCGACCACCCGCGCCACGAGCGCACGAAGCTCTTCCTGTCGCAGATCCTGCATTGATTTTTCCACGCCGTTGGGAGAGCCCGGCCGCAATGCGGCCGGGCTTTTTTCATGTGCACCGCCCGACGCTATCTGTCGTGAGGCCGCAAAGGTGTCATCGTTGAGAAAGGTCTGGCGTCTCCTTGTTGGCCTGCTGGCCGCCATCGTGCTTGCCGCGGCGCTCGGCACGCTGGTACCGCGCCCGCTTTGGCCGGCGGCCGCCGCGGGCGAGGGCAGCAGGCACATACTGGTGCTGAGCAACCCGATCCACACCGATATCGCCATCCCCGCCGATGAGGAGGTGCGCCGGCGCTTCCATTTCCTCACCGATGCCGGCATTCCCGCCGATGCTCCCGAGGTCCGCTATATCGTCTTCGGCTGGGGCGGTCGTGCCTTCTACCTGGAAACGCCGAGGTGGTCGCAGGTCAAGGCGGTGCCGGTCCTCAAGGCGCTGATGCTGGACGCCTCGGTGATGCATGTCGACGTCGCCGGCACGATTGCCGAGCCGCATTCCGACGTCGCTGGCTTCGACATCGGCGAGGATCGCTTCGCCGCGCTCCTCGACTACATCGCGGCGAGCTTCCGCCGGGGACCGGACGGCCCGATGGTCATCGACAATGCGGGCTATTCCCGCTTCGACCGCTTCTACGAGGCCAACGGCCATTTCAACGCGCTGGTCGGCTGCAACACCTGGACGGCGGCCGCGCTGCGCACCGCCGGCCTGCGCACCGGCTGGTGGAACCCGCTGCCGGTGTCGCTGGGGTGGTCGATGAGGTTGTATGATTAGCTAGCCGGCTTTACGGCCCCGCTTCGTCACATATTCGCGCAATGCCTTGTTGATAGCGCTTTGATAGCCGCGCCCATCTGGCGTGTGCCTCTTGAACCAGGCAACGAGATCGGAATCGAGACGAAGAGTCAGCTGCTGCTTGATCGGTTTGAAGTACGGATTTCGAACAGCGTTCTGCCAGAACTCTTGCGCTAGTTCTGGGATATCACTTGTATCGACATCGTTCTCCGGGCGCGCCTTCAAAGCCGCGATTTCTGACTTCTGGGCTTCCGTCAGCGGGGGCGGATTTGTCGGGTCAAAATTATATCGAACGACTTTGCGCATAACGTCTTCTTTCTCCCTGCATGGCGCGCCGCGCGGAAATGATCCGGATCACCTCTATCCCATCTTCTTCCCGGTCGGCATGAGCAACCAACAATACAAGCTCGCCATCAATC
>NZ_RZOI01000170.1:0-9517 GCF_004022645.1 Mesorhizobium sp. M4A.F.Ca.ET.020.02.1.1
AACCACGACGCTGCGACCGTTGTTCTTGTTGGTCACCTTGAGCTTGGTGCCGAAGGGCAAGGTGCGGTGCGCGGCGGTCAGCGCCGACGGGTTCATGCGTTCACCGGAAGCAGTGCGCGAGTGCAGCGCATACCAGGAGGCGCGGCCGCATTGGGCGGCGGCGGAGGAGGTGGAGGCGCCGACCATCAGGCCAGCCGCTACCGTTACCGCGACAAGCGCGGTTTGCTTTGTCTTCATCATCTTTGGGGAATGGCTCCGTTTGGACAGACCCCAGCCGTTATGAAGCAATTAAGGCAGGAAATGCGGCCGTCATCTGGCGGTTCCATGGCAATGGCACACGTTTGGAGTCGCCGGGAAACAGTTTGTCATGAGTCTTCCCGCCTTGCGCGGCGTATTCTCGATGATCATTCGCGCCGGTCTTCTGGCCGTGTCTGGCTGGATCGGGCATCAATACGCAAGTACAGAGGGACACGATTGGATCGCTTCCTTCCGCTCTTTCATTGCTGCCGTGACTGAGTTGACGATCGACTTGCGAAGGGAATTCCACCGATGCGATTGATGCGGTTTGTGCTGGCCCTGATCGTGCTGGCGATCGGCCTGCTCTGGTCCCTTCAGGGCCTGGGTCTTGTCCGGGGAAGCTTCATGACCGGCCAGACGCAATGGCTCTATATCGGAATACTGACGATGCTGGTGGGATTGCTCGGGCTCGGCTGGGCGATCCGCTCGCGCATCTGAGCAGCCAGCATGGAACGAGCGCTGGCGATCCTTCTCGCATGAATCTTCGCGACGAGCCGAAGCCCATCCAGGATCCTCGGATCAGGCCCGAGGATGACGAACGCAGCGGGAGGAATTTCATTCCCCGTCTGGCCACTTGATTGGCACGGTCTATCTTCTTTCCGGCTGCGATCGGCTGGAAAAGACGCTAGGTTTTGACCAATGGAGCGCCTGACATGAGCGAGCACAGGAAAGCCGCACCCGCCAGTGCCCCGCCCGAGAGCACCCTCTCCCGCCTGCGTCCGCCCTATGCGTCGGTGCTCGACCTGATCGGCCAGACGCCCATCGTCGAGCTGACCAAGTTCGACACCGGCAAGTGCCGGCTGTTCATCAAGCTCGAAAGCCAGAATCCCGGCGGCTCGATCAAGGACCGCATCGCGCTGTCGATGATCGCCGCCGCCGAGCGGCAGGGCAAGCTCAGGCCCGGCGGCGCAATAGTCGAGGCGACCGCCGGCAATACCGGCCTTGGCCTTGCCCAGGTCGGCATCCCCAAGGGCTACCGCATAATCCTCGTCGTCCCCGACAAGATGTCGCGCGAGAAGATCCAGCATCTGCGCGCGCTCGGCGCCGAGGTGCGCATGACCCGTTCCGATGTCGGCAAGGGTCATCCCGAATATTATCAGGACATGGCCGAGAAGATCGCCGCCGAAACGCCCGGCGCCTTCTATGCCAACCAGTTCGCCAATCCGGCCAACCCGCTGGCGCACGAGACCACCACCGGCCCGGAAATCCTCGCCCAGCTCGACGGCGATGTCGACGCGGCGGTGGTCGGCGTCGGCTCCGGCGGCACGCTGACCGGGCTCGGCCGCTATTTCGCGAAACATTCGCCGAAGACCGAGATGGTGCTGGCCGACCCGGTCGGCTCGGTGCTGGCGCCGCTGATCAAGACCGGCAAGATGGAAGAGGCCGGCAGCTGGACCGTCGAAGGCATCGGCGAGGATTTCGTACCGCCCAATGCCGACCTGTCGCTGGTCAGGAAGGCCTATTCCATCCCCGACAAGCAGAGCATGCTGGCGGTGCGCGATCTTCTCTCCCGCGAAGGCATTTTGGCCGGCTCCTCTTCCGGCACGCTGTTGTCGGCCGCGCTCCGCTATTGCCGCGAGCAGACGGTGTCCAAGCGGGTCGTCACCTTCGTCTGCGACAGCGGCAACAAGTACCTGTCGAAGGTCTTCGACGATTTCTGGCTGGCCGAGCAGGGCCTGGCCGAGCAGGAACAGCATGGCGATTTGCGTGACCTCGTCATGCGTTCGCACCGCACCGGCGACACGGTCTGGGTCGGCCCCGAGGAAAGCCTGCTCAATGCCTATGGCCGCATGCGCCGCTCCGATGTCTCGCAACTGCCGGTGCTCGACAATGGCAAGCTGGTCGGCATCGTCGACGAGGGCGACATTCTGGCCAAGGTCGACGGCCCCTATGACGGTCGCTGGGACCGCTTCAACGGTCCGGTGCGCACCGCCATGACCTCCAATCTGCACACGCTGCAGGCCAATCAGACGCTCGATGCGCTGCTGCCTGTCTTCGACCGTAACGAGGTCGCCATCGTCTTCGACGGCGAGGAGTTCATCGGCCTGATAACCCGCATCGACCTGATCAACCATCTGAGGCGCCGCGCAAGATGACCGTACACGGAACACCGGGCAAGAACCGCCTGGCCTTTTCGACCCGCACCATCCATGGCGGCCAGAGTCACGACCCGACGACCGGCGCGGTGATGGTGCCGATCTACGCCACCTCCACCTACGGCCAGCAGTCGCCCGGCGTGCACAAGGGGTTTGAATACGCCCGCAGCCAGAACCCGACCCGTTTCGCCTTCGAGCGCGCCGTGGCCGATCTCGAAAGCGGCACCAAAGCCTTCGCCTTCGCCTCCGGCCTGGCCTCGATCTCGACCGTGCTGGAGCTGCTCGATGCCGGCGCCCATATCGTCGCCACCGACGACATCTATGGCGGCACGTTTCGCTTGCTGGAGCGGGTGCGCAAGCGCTCGGCCGGGCTGCAGGTCAGCTTCGCCGACTTCACCGACCTTGCCGCCGTCGAGGCCGCCATCCGCCCGGAGACGAAACTGCTCTGGGTCGAGACGCCGACCAACCCGCTGCTGCGCATCGTCGACCTCGAAGCGGTGGCGGCGCTGGCAAAGCGCAAGGGCCTGCTCACCGTCGCCGACAACACTTTTTGCAGCCCCTACATCCAGCGCCCGCTCGAGCTCGGCATCGACATCGTCGTCCACTCGACGACGAAGTACCTCAACGGCCATTCCGACATGGTCGGCGGCGTCGCCGTGGTCGGCGACAACCAGGATTTGGCCGACCGGCTGAAATTCCTGCAGAACGCCATCGGCGCCATCTCCGGCCCGTTCGACTCCTTTCTGGCGCTGCGTGGCATCAAGACACTGGCGCTGCGGATGGAGCGCCATTCCGCCAACGGCCTGAAGATCGCCGAGTGGCTGGAAAGTCGTAACGACGTGCGCCGCGTCATCTATCCCGGCCTCGCCAGCCACCCGCAGCACGAAATCGCCAAACGCCAGATGCACGCCTACGGCGGCATGATCTCGGTCGATCTCGACCGCGACCTTGCCGGCACGAAACGCTTCCTCGAGCGCACGCAGCTGTTCACGCTGGCCGAAAGCCTCGGCGGCGTCGAAAGCCTGATCGAGCATCCCGCGCTGATGACGCACGGCTCGATCCCGGCGGAGAAGCGCGGCGCGATCGGGATATCGGATTCGCTGGTCAGGCTCTCGGCCGGCATCGAGGATGGGGATGATTTGATCGCGGATTTGGAGCAGGCGCTGGGCTAAAGGAAGCGCTCGGAGCATCGGCACACCTCTGCGTTATGCCAGCGCGATCATCAGGTCGGCGAATATTTGTCGGCAGCCCTTGCAAACAAAGGTGGAGTGATGCCTTAATACGTAGTTGCTCATCGGGGGGAGGGTAATTTGGCTAAGCTATGGATAAGCTTCTTTTGCTCACTTTTGTGGCCTCTTTCTAGCAGTGCTTTCGCAGCCGACTGCGACACAGCTCTCGTCATTGCTACCTACAGCAAAGTGGATTTTGCGTACAGCGACTGGCGTTCTGCAAGGAACGTCAGCCAGGGCCAGTACGATACTATAAAGCAGTCTGCTGGCGCGAACGCCGTGATATATGGCGTTCCTATGGGAGCCGATTGGAGCAGATTTCAGCAGAATATTAAGACGCTGAGCAATAACAGTAACGAATCGCTCACTAAGCAATCTTTCACGAACATAGCCTGGACGGGCCTCGACGATAATTCATTGGCGGCATATCAGGCGTGTCTTAAAGAAGAGGCTGCTTCTCAGCGCAGAGCAGTGTCGATCATTCCCGAGAGAGCCACGAAAAACGAGGTGACCTTCAGGGTTATATACAATCCTTCCGGCAAAATGCCGAACCCGATCAAAGTTAAGTGGTCTGGTAGTGCGGCGAAGCGCGCCAAAGGGCTTCCCAAATCCCTGACTGCCGACACTCAACTCATCACGGTAAGGCGCCCGAAACCAGGCGGAGACGACGAGCAGCTAATTGTCAATGCTGCCGCAGCGGGTGCTGGCGACGTAGTTGTTTTGACAGCCCTCCCGAAGACGATTCCCCCGGAGGACCGTCTCGCTGCGGAGTGCAACATTAGCGAAACATCCGACCCGTTGCCTAGTTTTGGCGTCCCAGGCTCTGCGAATTGGGCCTGCCCTCTTCCGACACAAGCCGGCCAATACAGAGTGACCGTAAGCATCAAGCCGACGGCGGATTCGCCCCTACGCGCAAACTACTCGCTGGCGTTGGTCGTTGCGAAGCTGAACGGCGAGTCGGCTACGCTTGATATTACGCAAGCCAATCAGATGGATACCATTGAGGGACCCAATCTGCTCAATCCTAATTTCTACAACAATGGGGGGACGTATTCATTGCCGGCAGGCAAGGTAACCTTTCAGGTGAACGTAAGCTCTTCGGCGAATCACTGTTGTTTCGACACTTCCGGTGGCCGAGATGGAAACTTCACGATGCCGAAGGCGGTCACTTTGCGACTGGAAAAGCTGTAGCGCACTCTGATACAGACGACCCACGGAAGCACGAACCGACCAAATTGTGTCGGTCCAAGTTAGTTGCTGGGCCACGCCAGCCAGTCTGGCGGCTTCCTCCTTTGCAAATCCCGATTCCTCACTAAACTGCCCCCGCTTTGCGATCTCCGGAGGCGTCATGCGCGTGATCGTGCTGGGTGGCGGCGTGGTTGGCGTCACCACCGCCTACCAGCTGCAGAAGGACGGGCACGAGGTGGCGCTCATCGAGCGCCAGCCGCAAGTCGCCGCCGAGACCAGCTGGGGCAATGCCGGCATGATCGCGCCCGGCCATTCCTTCGTCTGGTCCTCGCCGAAAGCGCCGATGATCCTTTTGAAATCGCTGGTGCTGAAGGACCAGGCGCTGCGCTTCAGGATGTCGGCCGATCCCAGGCTCTACAGCTGGTCGTGGCGCTTCCTGATGGAGTGCACGGCGGAAAAGGCCAGGCGCAACACGCTGCTCAAGCATCGCCTTGCCGCCTATTCGCAGAGCGTGCTGCGCGAGGTGATTGCCGACGAGGCGATCGACTACGATCGCAACGATCGCGGCATCCTGTATTTCCACCGCAGCCAGCAGGCGCTCGACAAAGGCGTCGAGCATATGAAGCTGCTGGAGTCTGACGGGCAGGAGATCAGGCTGCTGGATCGCGAGGGCGTCGTGGCACTCGATCCGTCGCTGGCCTCGGCGCGGGGAAAGATCGCCGGCGGCATCTATTGCCCGACCGACGAGACCGGCGACCCGGCGAAGTTCACCCGGGCACTGGCGGCGAAGATCGCCGGGCGCGGCGGCGAAATCCGCACCGGCACCACCATCACCGGCATCGAGACCTCGGGCGACGGCGTCGCGCAGGTGCGGACCGACAAGGGCGTCTTCAAGGGCGATGCCTATGTGCTGGCGCTCGGCTCCTACAGCCCGCTGATCGCCAAGGCCGTCGGCATCAGCCTGCCGATTTATCCGATCAAGGGCTATTCGCTGACCATTCCCATCGGCAATCGCCCGCAGCCGCCGACCATCGCTTCAGTCGACGAGCACAATCTGGTCGCCATTTCGCGCTTCGGCGACCGCCTGCGCGTTACCGCCACGGCCGAATTCGCCGGCTACGACACCGGCCACAGACCGGCCGACTTCGCCTTCATGAAAGGCGTGACCGAGGAGCTCTACCCGGAAGGCGCCGATTACGACCGCGCAGAGATGTGGGCGGGCCTCAGGCCGATGACGCCGAACAACCTGCCGGAGTTCGGACAGCAGCGGCTGCGCAACCTCTACCTCAACACCGGGCACGGCCATATCGGCTGGACCATGTCGCACGGCTCGGCCCGCATCACCGCCGACCTGATCGGCGGGCGCCGGCCGGCGATTTCGATGGATGGACTTTTGAACTGAGAGCAGGATCGATCCCGCTCTGACAAGAAAGGGAACGCCATGTCCGCCAACCTTGCCGCCGCGCCCCTCGCCGCTTCGGAACCTGTCGATCTCGGCGTTCTGCCCTCGGAGATCGACGGCGGCCTCGCTTCGCGCGCGGCGATCGGGCTTGCGATCCTCGCCACCGACCAGACGCTGGAGCACGAGTTCCGCGCGCTGGTGCGCATTCCCGGCGTCGCCTTCTACGAGGCGCGTCTCTTCAACGACAACGACATCACGCCGGAAACGCTGCGCGCCATCGGCCCGCGCATCGCGCCGACCGTCGACCTGATCCTGCCCAGCATCCCGCTCGACGTCGTCGGCTTCGGCTGCACCTCGGCGACCATGACGCTGGGCGAGGAAGCCGTGTTCGCCGAGATCCGCAAGGCGCGGCCCGGCGTCGCCTGCACCACGCCGGTCACCGGCGCGCTCGCCGCCTTCAAGGCGCTCGGCGTCAGGGGCATCGGCCTGCTGACGCCTTACGCGCCCGAGATCAACCGGGGCCTGGTCGCCTATTTCACCGGCCGGGGCCTCGACATCGCCGCTGTCGCCACCTTCGACCGGCGCGACGACCGCGAGGCCGCCCGCATCTCGCTCGCCTCGATCGAGGCGGCGGCCGAGCGCATGGCCGCGGTGCCCGGCGTGGACGCGATCTTCATCTCCTGCACCAGCCTGCGCGTCGCCGAGGCCGTTGCGGCGCTGGAGCAGCGCATGGCATTCCCGTCACCTCGTCCAACCACGCCATGGCCTGGCACTGCCTGCGGCTTGCCGGCATCGACGACGTGGTGCCGGCCGGAGGCAGGCTGTTTGCCCTGCCGATCAGTTGATCCGGTTGGCCGAGCTGAGCATTGGCGCCAACAGCGTGCAGCGGTCTTGTCGACACGAACTTTCGCGCCGCGGCAGACCGTTCGAAATTCGCGAGTTAACGGATTCGGAAGGGGTTGTTTAACGCTTCGCTACTATCTCCCGCCTCGGGAGGCAGGACAGAGTGAGCGCGATGAACGACGACCCCGAAAAACGCAACGAATGGCGCGCCATTTTCTACGTCCAGGCGCGTGTCGCCATGCTGTTTGTCCCGATCATCGTCAGCCTTCTGATCATCGGCGCGCTCGCCGGCAACAACCGCGATCCCGGCGCCCTCGACCGCACCGTCACCAGTTCGGTGAAGTAGGGCGGTTTCGTCGCGAGATTGTTATTCATCCTTCCAAGGCAGAGGGCGTTCATCGTTTTGCGCAATCTCTCGTTGGGCTTCGGAGGCGCATCAAGCTGGACGTCAAACTGAGCGTAGGCTGCTGGCGTGACCGTGATTAGCGTTCGCTCAATCACCTCTCTCGGCTCGATGCGAGCGACGGACAGGCTCTTGCGGGCTTTGTCTGGAAGCTTGGCCTTCATCACGTCATTAAACCGCCATCGACATGTTCCGCCACCTTGGCCGGCGCAAAAAACTCAAACAAACTTCGGGATCGGCCCGTTCTGCGGCGTCGTGCGGTCGCCAAGGTCGATGAACACCTCGTCGACATAGCACCATGCCCAGCCTTCCGGCGGGTCGTAGCCCTCGATGACCGGATGGCTGGTGGCGTGGAAATGCTTGGTGGCGTGGCGGTTGGGCGAGTCGTCGCAGCAGCCGACATGGCCGCAGGTGCGGCAGAGCCTGAGATGCACCCACCACGATCCGCTCTTCAGGCATTCCTCGCAGCCGAGCGCGCTCGGCGTGACGTCCTTGATGTCGCTCGTGTGCCGGCATTCGTCCATTACGATCTCCTCGCCGGTTCGGATTGAACGCCGCCGCCGTTCTGCGCAAGATAGGCATGCAGCGCCGCCACCACCTGGGCGCCCTCGCCGACGGCGGCGGCGACGCGCTTGATCGAGCCGCAGCGAACGTCGCCGATGGCAAACACGCCACTGCGGCTCGTCTCCATCAGGCCATGTCGCGGCGCTACCTCCGCTCCGGTGCGGACAAAACCCTTGGCGTCGAGCGCCACGTTGCATTTCGCCAGCCAGTCCGTGTTGGGGTCGGCGCCGATGAACAGGAAGAGATGGCGGATCGGCCGCGTCGTCTCGGCGCCGGTCGCTCGGTTGCGCCAGCGCACCCGCTCGAGGTTGCTCTGGCGACCTTCCAGCGCAACGATTTCGGTCTCGGGCAGCACTTCGATGTTCGGCTGCGCCTGGATGCGCTCGACCAGATAGCGCGACATGGTCTCGTGGAGGCTGCCGCGGCGCGCCAGCAGCGTCACCTTGCCCACCTGGCTGGCCAGGAAGACCGCCGCCTGGCCGGCCGAATTGCCGGCGCCGACCAGCGCCACCTCCTGATCCCGGCAAAGCCGCGCCTCGATCGGCGACGCCCAATAGTGCACCGACGTGCCCTCGAACTGCGCCAGATTGGCGACATCGAGGCGGCGGTAGCGCGCCCCGCTGGCGATCACCACCGTGCGCGTGTGCACCGTCTCGCCATCGCCGACATCGAGCCTGTAGCCGGACAGGTTGCTGTCGCCGCTGAGCAGCTTTGCCTCGTCGGGGATCACCATTTCGACGCCGAACTTCTGCGCCTGGTTGTAGGCACGCGCCATCAGCGCCATGCCGGTGATGCCGGTCGGGAAGCCGAGATAGTTCTCGATGCGCGCCGACGCCCCCGCCTGCCCGCCGAAGGCGCGGCAGTCGAGCACGATCGTCGACAGCCCTTCGGAGGCTGCGTAGACCGCAGCCGCCAGTCCCGCCGGCCCGGCGCCGACGATCGCCACGTCGTAGACCTTGCTGGCATCGACGGGCCGCAGCAGGCCGACGCAGCGGGCGAGGTCGCTTTCGCCCGGATTGTGCAGCAGCTTGCCATTGGGACAGAGCACGATCGGCAAATGATGGGGATCGACATGGAAACGCTCGGTCAGCGTCCTGGCGCAGGGATCGGTGTCGGAATCGAGCGCGCGGTGCGGCAGGCCGCTGCGGGTGAGGAAGCCCTGCAGCCTCAGCACGTCGCCATTGCCGGAAGGGCCGATGATGATCGGTCCGCTGATGCCGCTTTCCAGGAGGCCGACGCGGCGCAGGATCAGCGCCCGCATGATCCGCTCGCCGAGGTTGGCCTCCTGCACCATCAGGTCGCGCAGCCGCTGCGAGGGGATGACGAAGGCTTCGACAGGCTCGGTGGCTTCAGCATTGACCAGCGACGGCCGGCTCGAAAGCTGCGCCAGCTCGCCGATGAAGTTGCCGGCGCCGTAGGAGATGATCGCCTCGCGCGGCCCGAGCCCGCCGGCCTGATCCTCATCCTGTCCGGCAAGGTCGAGATCACGCAGGCC
>NZ_RZOI01000171.1:0-9504 GCF_004022645.1 Mesorhizobium sp. M4A.F.Ca.ET.020.02.1.1
CAGCCAATGGGCACTGTCGTTGACTTCCGTTCAGGCCGCTCGGGGCTCGGCGCGATGGACGATGATGGCTTGACCCACGTCGAACTAACGTGGGTTGAGAAGAAGATCGAGTCCTGGATCCGCTTCGGTTCGGTCGCTCAGGAGAAGGTCCTCGACCGCCACCGGCGCATTGTTTCGTTTCGTCCTGGCGCCGTCTTTGCCTTCGTTCGCTGGGCCGCGAACGACTTCGGCACGATCATTTCCCGTGTCGATATCGTGCGCGTCGTTGGCGAGGGCGAAGCCCACCAGACGCTGCCTTTCGTGCGACCCGGCGGCGACATCCTGCTCAGGTCCGAGGGCTGGCCCAAGGTGGAGCGGGTGTTGCAAACGATCGATGGCATCGAGCAACTCGGCATCGATCCGCAAGCGGTCTCAGCCGATCACTGGCGGCATGTCCACAACCGATTGACGGCCGCACAGGAGCCACGCGCCTATACGCTGGATCTTCACCGCGCCCATTTGCTCCGCCGGCGGGTTCAGCCATGACGCGGCCCGTAATTTTCGTGGCGACCGCGTTGGCGACCACGGCCATGCTCTTTCCCGCGGCTACCGCGACGTCGCCAAGGTTCATCTGGAATGCTTCAGCCAGCACGCCAATCGGCCTGTACCTGATCGACGGCGGCGTGCCGTTCTCGGCAACCGATCTCGTTGCCATAGAGGCACCCGAACCGCTCGCAACATTGCTTGCCGACCGCGGCTATCTGCCGAAGGGCGTGCTGTTGCTCAAGCACGTCGTTGCAGTTTCTGGCCAGACCGTGTGTCGGAAAGGGCTCACCATTTCCGCGGATGGCACCGAAGTCGGCACGGCGCTCAAACGCGATCGCGCCGGTCGCGATCTGCCAGATTGGCAGGGCTGCCGGCCCATTCCCGTCGGCGCCGTCTTCCTGATGAACAGTCAAGTCCGTGACAGCTTCGACGGACGTTACTTCGGCCTCCTTCCCATAGATCACATCGTCGGCCGCGCGGTTCCCCTGTGGACGGATGAGCAGGGCGACGGCCGCTTCCAATGGCGCGCGTCCGCGCGGTGAGCGCGCCACCGGCGGCGCCTTCCGTGCCGTTGGATCGTCACCGCACCCATCAAGACAGGAGACAGGACATGCCACAGATCGGAGAGTTTATCCGCCATCAGACGGGGTATTCAGGTCGAATCCGCACGCTCAGCCTCAATCTCGAGGTTGCGATCGTCGTGGCGGAAGCGAGCGATGCGGACAATGCGCCCGACTATCGTGTGCACGCTGGCGCAGAAGACGGCACCGCGATCGGCGCCGGTTGGAGACACTCGAGCGAAAAGGCCGGCGAGTTCGTAACGCTGCAGTTAGATGACCCGACTTTCGCGCAGCCGATCCGCGCCTATCTGTTCCAGAACGGCGACGACAACAAGTCCTGGTCCTTGCAATGGTCGCGCCCGCGTGAGCGCGCAGAGAAGGACAGGTGATGTCCGCGCGCCGTCGGTCGACGACCCAACCGGGAGCGCCCGCATCGCCTCGCACGTGCAGGCGCAGAACTCTTGGCGTGCTTGGCGGGCTCAGCATCCTATGCCTGGTTTCCGCGCATGCCCTGGCGCAGAGCCCGACAGTCGACTTGCCGTCGGCGCGCAAACTCTATGACGTCCACATCGCGGAAGCGGCGAGGCGCTTTCGCCTTCCGCCCGCGTGGATCCGCGCCGTTCTCATCGCCGAAAGCGCCGGCGACCAACGCGCCATATCGCGCAAGGGCGCCATGGGTCTGATGCAGATTGTGCCTGATACCTGGTTCGGCCTGCGCGACAGGTACCGGCTGGGCCGCGATCCCTACGATCCGCACGACAACATCATCGCAGGCTCGGCCTATATCCGCGAACTGCTCGACCGCTACGGATCGCCCGGCTGGATCGCCGCCTACAACGCCGGTCCCGGACGCTACGAGGCCTCACTGCAAGGCAGGCGGCTGCCTCGCGAAACGCGCGCCTATGTCACCGTCGTTACATCCGCCATCGGCAATGACGGCGCAGGGGAAGCTGTTGGTCCGGCAGTCCCGACCCAGCACAACTGGAAGCTGGCATCGCTCTTCGTTGTGCAGCCGGGCGATCGGGTCGGCGACCGTTCGCTGCAACTGAGGCGTTTCCGCGATGATGGTTCGGAGGCTGTGCCCAAGGCAAGACGGGCTGACGCCGAACCTCGCTCAACTGGCGTCTTCGTGCCCAGAGCGAGTGAAAGGTCCGCGCAATGAGCCGCGTGAGCGCTTTTCGCATCATCTCGTGCTCCGGCGTAGCAAGGCGAGCGGAGAGGGGAGAGGCAAGCAACACAACCGAGGGATGGCTAGATAAAAGCCCGCACATTGTGTGCTGGCCGGTCGGTTGGTTTTTGGGGATTTTCAGGTGCCCTGCGCACATTGCGGTCATTCGGCGCAATGTGCGTCGAATCCCCAAGGCTTTGTATCGGCATCCTCTTTTCCACGTTGCAGGACAACGCCATGGCCGATGAGCGCGAGCTTCGCATCCGACCGGGGCGAATACGCACCAACCGCGATCAGGCCGTGCGGCCGTTCATCGCCCAGGCCTTGGCGGCGGCGAAGAAAGCTGGTGGAAGCATCTCCCGCACCGGTCAAATCAGCCCTGGCAACCGATCGCGCTTCGGCCGGGGCCGGATCGCCAACATCCAGGCCAACCGCCTGCTGACCGGTCGCTCGCGCGTCACGGTCATCAAGACCCGCGTCGTTCGTCACTCGGCGCGTGGCGTGCCGCTCACCGCACACCTTTCCTACCTGCAACGCGAGGGCGTGACCCGTGACGGGGAAAAGGCCCGCATGTTCAGCCCCGAGACCGATGACACCAGCGTCAAGGTGTTTGCCGAGCGCTGTGATGGCGACCGACACCATTTCCGCTTCATCGTCTCGCCAGAGGATGCGCCGGAGATGTCCGACCTCAGATCCTTCACCCGCGACCTTATGCGGCATATGGAGAAGGATCTCGGCACGAAGCTCGATTGGGTCGCGGCGGACCATTGGAACACCGACAATCCCCATATCCACGTCATCCTGCGTGGACGCACAGGTGACGGGCAAGATCTGGTCATCTCACGCGACTACATCAAGGAAGGGATGCGCGCCCGAGCCGCCGATCTCGTTACCCAGGAACTGGGCCCTCGGTCGGATCTCGACATCCGCCGCAATCTGCAGCGGCAGATCGAAGCCGAACGCTGGACCCAGCTTGATCGTCAACTGCGCCGCGACATGTCGCGCACCGGCACCATCGATCTTACCCCAAGTGCCTATAGGCCGACCGACGAGTATCACGTGCAAAAGGTCGGCCGCCTGCGCAAGCTCGAAGCCCTTGGTCTTGCCGATCAAGTTGCCCAAGGTCAATGGGTGATTGACGACAGGGCCGAGACGACCCTGCGCGCGCTCGGCGAGCGTGGCGACATCATCAAACGAATGCACCGCGCCTTGACCGAGCGCGGGATCGAGCGCGGGTCGGGCGGTTATGTCTTGGCCGCCGAAAGCCTCGATACACCCATTGTCGGGCGGCTGCTCGATCGCGGTCTCGACGACGAGCTGAGCGGCACAGCCTACGCCGTCGTCGACGGTGTCGACGGACGCACGCACCACATCAGACTTGGCGATCTGGAGGCAATTGGGGACGGCCCGCCAGGGTCGATCGTCGAATTGCGCAGCTTCGAAGATGCGAGGGGCCGGCGCAGGGTTGCACTCGCCGTCCGCTCCGACCTCGGCCTGCATGAGCAGATCACGGCAGCTGGGGCGACCTGGCTCGACAGGCAAGCCATCGCTCGCGAGCCCGCCGCCTTGAGCGCAGGTGGCTTCGGCGCCGAGGTTCACGAGGCTTTGGATCAGCGGGCCGATCACCTCATCAGCGAAGGCCTTGCGAAGCGTTTGGGTGCGCGCGTTGTTTTCAACAGCAACCTGATCGAGACATTGCGCCGCCGAGAACTCGAACTGGTCGGTGCAAAGATCGCGGCCGAGTCCGGACAGCCGTTCAACCGTCCTGCCAGTGGAGCCTATGTCGCCGGCATCTATCGCCAGCGCTTGTCGCTTGCGTCAGGCCGCTTTGCCATGGTCGACGACGGCCTTGGCTTTCAACTCGTGCCTTGGACGCCCTCCCTCGAAAAACATCTCGGCCAGCATGTCTCCGGTGTCTCACGTGATGGCGGAGGTGTTGACTGGAGCTTTGGCCGCAAGCGGGGGCTTGGCCTCTAAGGACACAAGAAGGGATCATGCCATGTCCGCCACCAAAATCCTCTGGGGCCAGATACTCACGGTCGTCCTGATCGTCCTGTTGACGATCTGGACAGCGACGCAATGGACCGCGTGGAGGCTGGGCTACCAGGCGCAACTCGGGCCGCCCTGGTTCGATCTGGCCGGCCTGCCCATCTACTATCCGCCTTCCTTGTTCTGGTGGTGGTACTTTTACGACGCCTACGCTCCGAATGTTTTCGTGGAAGGCGGACTGATCGCCGTGTCCGGAGGCTTCCTCTCGATCATTGTTGCGATCGGCATGTCGGTTTGGCGGGCGCGTGAA
The DNA here is from genome assembly GCF_004022645.1 of Mesorhizobium sp. M4A.F.Ca.ET.020.02.1.1. Classification (NCBI taxonomy): domain Bacteria; kingdom Pseudomonadati; phylum Pseudomonadota; class Alphaproteobacteria; order Hyphomicrobiales; family Phyllobacteriaceae; genus Mesorhizobium; species Mesorhizobium sp. M4A.F.Ca.ET.020.02.1.1. The sequence continues at coordinate 4,553 of NZ_RZOI01000171.1, forward strand.
GTCAAAAATGTCTTCACCTACGGTTCGGCTCGATGGGCCGGCAGGAGAGAAGTGGAGGCGGCTGGCCTGCTTGGTGCTGACGGCGTCGTGCTCGGGCGCTACGATCTCCACTACCTGCGCCACGACGGACCCGAGCATGTTCTGTGCTTTGCTCCGACCCGTTCGGGGAAGGGTGTCGGCCTGGTGGTGCCTTCGCTGTTTGCCTGGCCGGGTTCCGCGATCGTCCACGACATCAAGGGTGAGAACTGGCAGCTCACCGCCGGTTTCCGCGCACTGCACGGTCGCGTGCTGCTCTTCGATCCCACCAATTCGAGATCCTCGGCCTACAATCCACTCCTCGAGGTCCGCCGCGGCGAATGGGAGGTTCGCGATGTCCAGAACATCGCCGACATTCTGGTCGATCCGGAAGGTAGCCTCGAGAAGCGCAACCATTGGGAAAAGACCAGTCACGCGTTGCTGGTCGGCGCGATCCTTCACGTCCTTTATGCCGAGAAGGACAAGACGCTCGCCGGCGTTGCCGCCTTCCTCTCCGATCCGAAGCGTCCGATCGAGTCTACGCTGGCGGCGATGATGCGAACCGCGCATCTCGGTGAACCCGGCCCGCATCCGGTCATCGCCAGTGCTGCGCGCGAACTGCTCAACAAATCCGACAACGAGCGCTCCGGCGTGCTATCCACCGCCATGTCCTTCCTCGGCCTCTATCGCGATCCCGTCGTCGCCGAGGTGACAAGGCGCTGCGACTGGCGGATCGCCGACATCGTCGGCGGCAAGCAACCGGCGACGCTCTACCTGGTCGTGCCGCCGTCCGACATCAATCGGACCAAGCCGCTCATACGCCTCATCCTCAACCAGATCGGACGTCGCCTGACCGAGGACCTGCATACCAGGACCAGCCGCCACCGGTTGCTGCTTATGCTGGATGAGTTTCCAGCGCTCGGCCGCCTCGACTTCTTCGAGAGCGCGCTGGCCTTCATGGCAGGCTATGGGCTGAAGAGCTTTCTGATCGCTCAGTCGCTGAATCAGATCGAAAAGGCTTACGGCCCGAATAACTCCATCCTCGACAACTGTCATGTTCGCGTCAGCTTCGCGACCAACGACGAAAGAACCGCCAAGCGTGTCTCCGACGCGCTGGGCACAGCGACGGAGATGCGGGCAATGAAGAACTATGCTGGTCACCGGCTGTCGCCTTGGCTCGGGCATCTCATGGTGTCGAGGCAAGAGACCGCCCGCCAGTTGCTGACCCCTGGAGAGGTCATGCAGCTTCCACCGACCGACGAGATCGTGATGGTGGCGGGTGTGCCGCCGATCAGAGCCCAGAAGGCGCGTTACTATGAGGATGTTCGCTTCAAGGAGCGCGTCCTGCCGCCACCTGAACTGGTGCGTCCAGAAGGAAGGCATCCCGATGATTGGAGCCACCTGCCGGTCCTGGCCGGCCAAGAGGCCGCCGCTCCCCCAGGCTCGCCGCGACAGGACGATGAAGATCCGACTGGATCAGAGCAGCGTCAACAGCCCGAACTCAATCGCGCGCCGCCAGCCGAGAAGACGGTCTCGACCGAGAACGAGTTCGAGATCGACCCGGTCGACGATGGCGACGATGATGCCGTCAGCAATCGACGCCTGGCCCGCCTCGTAGAGGGCGTGGCACGGCAGGTTTCCCTGGACCCCGATGATGGCATGGAGTTGTAGCCGCCATGACCGCTCGCCAGAAGAAAGTGCAGATCTCCGTCTATCTCGATCCGCCCCTCATGACGATGCTTCAGGACTATGCGGCGCGACGCGATCAATCCCAGTCCATGATAGCCGAAGCCGCGATCGCTTCGTTCCTGTCGCCCGATGCGGATGAGCGTCGCGAGGCCGCGATCACCAAGCGCCTCGACCAGGTCGACCGCCGCCTGGCCAGGCAGGAACGCGATAGCGGCATCGCGGTCGAGACCTTGGCCGTGTTCGTCCGCTTTTGGTTGGCGACTACGCCCGCCCTGCCGGAGCCAGCAGCACAGGCTGCGCGATCCAAGGCAGCGGAACGCTACGAGGCCTTTGTCACTGCCCTGGGCCGGCGGCTGGCGAAGGGGCCGAAGCTGCGGCAGGAGATTTCGGAGGATGTCGATCCGAAAGAATCCGGCGGGGTTTAGGCGCATCACTTTGCGTTGTCGGCGGGTGTCCAGCTAATGACAGATGTGTTTACATTTTTTCCATAATGCGGCGATAATCGCCGCAAATTCCAATTGTTGTAAACCAATGGCGATCATGATAGTTTATAAAAATGGAAAATTGCGGCGATCATCGCCGCGTATGCGGAAATCTACAAACCATGCCAACGAATGCTGATCGCCGAGCGCTGCTTCAAACCCTGCTACCAGAGGGGCTTCCGGTAACGAAGCAATGGCTAAAGAAGCAAAGCCCGCAATTTGATCGTCATGCAGTGGATAATCTGCTCAAAAGCAACCAGCTCAGATCGCTGGCGCCGGGCGTCTATGTGCGGCCCGGCACTCATTTGACCTGGCAAGGCGTGGTGGCCGCCTTGGAGAGCATATTCGGCAGGGATCTTAGTGTCGGCGGGCTGACCGCGCTCGAGCTGCAGGGATTTGCGCATTACCTGCCGCTGTCGCGCCAAAGGACAGTGCATCTTTACAGTAAGGCCGCTTTGCCGGCCTGGCTGAACCATGCGATACCGACCGTAAAATTCATACGCCACAACGGCCTTCCCTCGCTTTTGGGATTAGGGCTCGTCCACCGCGAATATGATCCGGTCGAGCGCACGCTTGTAGATGTGCAAGCTCCGGGCCGGCAGCAGGATTTTTGGTCTGTCACCTTATCATCGCCCGAAAGGGCCTATCTGGAGGTGCTGATGGATGTTCCGGAGACGGTCTCGTTCGAGCACGCCAATCAACTGCTTCAGGGGATGACGACGCTTTCGCCACGGCGCATGGAGCAGCTTTTGCGCAAGTGCACCAGCGTCAAGGTTCGCCGCCTGTTCTACTGGATGGCCGAGCGCAATAATTATGCATGGTTCAAGAAGCTGCCCGCTCCCAAAGCGCTCGATGCGCTCGGCCTTGGTAGCGGCAACAGGGTTCTGGCCAAGGACGGCAGACTCGATTCAAAATATCGCATAACCATCCCGGAGGAGATGTGGACAGCACCAGCCCTTACTACGGACAAGTCCGCCTCCTGACCCGCATCCTGCCACTGGTGGCAGTCGAGAAATCGTTTGCGCTGAAAGGCGGCACCGCCATCAATCTCTTTGTCCGCGACCTGCCGCGCCTCTCCGTCGACATCGACCTTGTCTATCTGCCGATGGATGATCGCGACACGGCATTGAAAAACGTGGCGGAGGCGCTTGCCCGCATCGCGGACGCGATCAGCGCCGCGATGCCCGGAACCGAAATCATTCGCTCCTTCGAGCAACAGGCCGATGCGTTGCGCCTCTTCATTTCGCAGGGCGCCGACCGAATCAAGATCGAGCTCTCCCCGGTGCTACGCGGGTCCGTGCTTCCAGAGGAATTGCGCGAAGTATCGCCGGCGGTCGAAGAGCAGTTCGGCTATGTCGAAATGCAACTGCTGTCTTTTCCGGACCTGTATGCCGGAAAAATCTGTGCCGCACTCGACCGGCAGCATCCGCGGGATCTTTTTGACGTGAAGCTGCTCCTTGAAAGCGAGGGCCTCACCGAGGATCTGGTCAGGACCTTTCTGGCTTACCTCATCAGCCACAACCGGACGATGGCAGAACTGTTGCAACCCACCCGCAAGAACATAGCCGGCATCTACGAAGGGGAATTCGTCCGTATGTCCCAGGTCGAAGTCAGCCTCGACGAACTCCTCACCGTTCGCGAACGACTGGTCAGCGACCTCAACAGGGCTTTGACCGACAATCAGCGCAAATTTCTTATATCGTTCAAAGCCAATCGACCGGATTGGAGCCTGCTCGATGTCGTGGGCGCCGACAGGCTTCCCGCGGTCCGCTGGAAGCTGCACAATCTGGAACGCATGCCGCGAGAGAGGCAGCGTGCGGCGTATGACAATCTGGAGCGCGTGCTCGGCCTCGGTTCCAGTTGAAGTCGAGCAAGATTTGCCGCTCGACGCATTCCCTATCGACGGCAACCAAGGCCATCCTCGAGGTCGGAGGGCCGCGGTTCGGTTCAACACCGAGGCTCATCATTGCAGCCCTTCTTCTGTCATCTGCACGCGCACTATACGCACTCGCGTATAGAGCGCCTTTATACGCGATTGCGTATAAATGGCGGTTATGGGCTATCGCTGATGAATCTAGCGACGGATGCGCAATCCCCCGCGTCGGTGTCCTCTCCTTAAGATCGGCAATAACAGGCGCGGCTCGCGGCGACGTGAGTTGTGGGGAGCCCGGTTTACCGATCCGACCCCGATCGCTCTCCGATCAACGAGAAAAGGCAGCCGCACCGCCGCTCTCCTGTAATTACACGCCACGCTACTACGCCTCGATATACTTGTTGAAGCGAACCGATATCCGGTTCTCTTAGTCATCCCCGAGCGGGGACCATCCGAGTTGTCCCCAACGGAAAGACGGGGACGAGATGACGGTTTCGCAAAACAATAGCGAAGGACGCGCCCGCAGCTCGCGCATGCTGCGCACGGCGCTCGGAGCCGAAATAGCACGGCTGCTGGACGATCCCGTGGTCGTCGAAGTCATGCTGAATCCCGACGGCCGGATTTGGGTGGACCGCCTCACCGAAGGTCTGGCCGAGACGGGGAAGGTGCTGTCTGCCGCCGATGGCGAGCGCATCGTGCGCCTGGTGGCTCATCACGTCGGCGCGGAAGTGCATCCGCGCTCTCCACGGATCTCTGCCGAATTGCCCGAAACCGGAGAACGGTTCGAAGGACTGCTGCCGCCGGTCGTCGCCGCGCCGGCCTTCGCCATCCGCAAGCCAGCTGTCGCGATCTTCACACTCGAAGACTACGTGGCGGCTGGCGTTATGACAGAC
>NZ_RZOI01000172.1:0-9489 GCF_004022645.1 Mesorhizobium sp. M4A.F.Ca.ET.020.02.1.1
GGGACAGATCGCGCTGCCGGTCACCGGCAAGATCAAGCGGCGCTTCGGGGCCGATGACGGTAACGGCGCGGTGATGCAGGGCGACATGGTTGCGACACAATCGGGAGCCATCGTCACCGCGCCGGCGGATGGAAATGTGCTTTATGCGGGGCCGTTTCGCTCTTATGGTCAACTCTTGATCCTCAATGCCGGCGACGGGTATCATGTCGTCCTGGCTGGGATGAGCAGAATCAGTGTCGCGACTGGCCAGTCGGTGCTCGCAGGAGAACCGGTCGGCGCGATGGGAGAGGCCCGGGTGGCGAGCACCTCGGCTTCGCAGAATGGAAATGCCACGCCGGAGCTCTATGTCGAGTTCCGCAAGGATGGGAAACCCGTCGATCCGACCCCATGGTGGGCGGACCGTTTTTCTGGAAGGACGTGAAATGATGCGGAAACTTTCGCTTCTGTTCGCCGGCGTGCTGATGGGCGCGTCAGCGATGAGTCTGGTCTACGGCGCGCCAGGCTCGACGGCGAACGCTGCGGGCTCCGAGACTTACAAGCAGCTGGCGATCTTCGGCGATATTTTCGAGCGTGTGCGGGCGCAATATGTGACGCCGCCGGACGACAAGTCGCTGGTCGAGAACGCCATCAACGGCATGCTGGCCTCGCTTGATCCGCACTCGTCCTACATGAACGCCGAGCAGGCGCAGGACATGCGCGTGCAGACCAAGGGCGAGTTCGGCGGCCTCGGCATCGAGGTCACCATGGAGAACGACTTGGTCAAGGTGATCACGCCGATCGACGACACGCCGGCCGCCAAGGCCGGCGTGCTGGCAGGCGACTACATCGCCAAGATCGACGGCGAGGAGGTGCGCGGCCTGACCCTCAACGACGCCGTCGAGAAGATGCGCGGACCGGTCAACACGCCGATCAAGCTGACCATCCTGCGCCAGGGCGCCGACAAGCCGATCGAGCTGACGGTGGTGCGCGACATCATCAAGGTCAAGGCGGTCAAGTTCCGGGTCGAGAACGACGTCGGCTACATGAAGATCACCTCGTTCACCGAGAAGACCTATGACGATCTCGAGAACGCCATCGACACCATCAAGAAGCAGGTGCCGGCCGACAAGCTCAAGGGCTATGTGCTCGATCTGCGCCTCAATCCGGGCGGCCTGCTCGACCAGGCGGTGAGCGTGTCGGATGCCTTCCTCGACCGCGGCGAGATCGTCTCGACGCGCGGCCGCGATCCGAAGGACGTCACCCGCTTCGACGCGAGGGCGGGCGACGACATCGGCGGCAAACCGCTGATCGTGCTGGTCAATGGCGGTTCGGCGAGCGCGTCGGAAATCGTCGCCGGCGCGCTACAGGACCTGCGCCGCGCCACCGTGGTCGGCACGCAGTCCTTCGGCAAGGGCTCGGTGCAGACCATCATCCCGCTCGGCGAGAACGGCGCGCTCAGGCTGACGACGGCGCTCTATTACACCCCGTCCGGCAAGTCGATCCAGGGCAAGGGCATCACGCCTGACATAAAGGTCGAGCAGCCGCTGCCGGCGGACCTGCAGGGCCGGGACCTGACGCGCGGCGAATCGGACCTCAAGGGCCATATCAAGGGCGCCGACGAGAGCTCGACCGGCTCCGGCTCGGCTGCCTATGTGCCGCCGGATCCGAAGGACGACTTGCAGCTGATCTATGCCGAGCAGCTTTTGCGCGGCCAGAAGACCGATCCGGCGTTCCCGCCGAATCCGCAGAAGGCCGTGCTCAACCAGTAAGGATTCGGCGGACCAGACCAAGAGGTCTGGCCGCCTGATCGAAGCAATGCGATGCTGCCGGGACCGCGAGGTTCCGGCAGTTTGATTCGGGGACGCGGCTGGCGCGCCGCGCCCGAGGCGTGGCAGGCGCCGAGAAGGCTTGGATTGGCGTTGGCGTTCCGGGAGGTGACCCACCTGCCGGTCCCAATGCATCGGGGTTGCGGCTTGGTGGACATCGGCAAGGACATAGAGCGACCACTCGGGCAGGCTCTCAGGCCGCAGCGTGTTGCGTCGCGCGGCATCAGCACCGGCGCGGTCGCGGCGACGCTCGCCGTGCTTGCGGTGATCGGCGTCTCCGGCGCGATCGCGTTGCGCGAAAAACCGTTCCGCAAGCCGCAAGAGGTCGCGGTGTCGACGCCGAAGGTGGCGCCGGCCCCGGCCGCAACGCCTGCCCCGGCACCCACCGCGGAGGCGGCGACGGCGGCACCCAAGGTCGAAACGCCCAAGGCCGGCGGACCGCAGATCATCCATGTCCAGACCGAGGAAGGCGACGGCCCGCCCAAGGCGGCCATCGTCATCCGCGATCCTTCCGCGATCGGCCAGAACCTGAAGATCGCGCATATCCCCGACAAGGCGTTGATCGAAGCCAGCGACACCGGCCCGCTGCCGGCCCGCGCCGCCGACGGCAGGCGACCGTTCGACGTCTATGCGCGGCCGTGGTCGGGGTCGCGCGGCGCACGCGTGGCGATCGTTATCGGCGGGCTCGCCGTCTCCCAGACCGGCACGCAGGCGGCCATCGCCAAATTGCCGGCCGAGGTGACGCTGGCGTTCGCGCCGCAAGGCAACAGCATCGGCCGCTGGATGCAGGCGGCGCGGCAGAGCGGGCACGAGATCGTCTTGCAGATCCCGCTCGAACCATTCGACTATCCCAACATCAATCCCGGCCGTAACACGCTGACTGTGGCGGCGAGCCCGGACGAGAACCTGAAAAGCCTGCACTGGGCGCTGTCGCGGACGACCAACTATACCGGCGTCATGAACTATATGGGGGCGCGGTTCTCGGCCGACGCGGCCGCGATGGCGCCGTTCATCGCCGAGCTCGGCAAGAGGGGTCTCGCCTATGTCGACGACGGCTCGTCGGCGCGCAGCCTGGCGCCGGACCTGGCGCTGAAGGACGGCGTGCCGTTCGTCGCCGGCGACACATCGATCGACGCGGTGCAGGATCGCGGCGCGATCCTGAAGAAGCTGGACGAGCTGGAAGCCACCGCGCGGGCCAAGGGCACCGCCGTCGGCATCGGCTCGGCCTTCGATCTCACGGTCGACACGGTTTCGGCCTGGGTGGCCGAGGCGAAAAAACGCGGCATCGAGATCGTGCCGATCTCGGCGGTAGCGATCGATCCGCAAAAAGGCTAACAGCCGTCCCGATAATTTTACTCCGGCGGGCATCTGGCGACGTTTTCTGCGCGTCTACAGCGCCGCGCGTCCTTTGGATGGGCAAAGGACGCTATAGCTTTTTTGATTTGCGTATGATCCTTTCCGAAACATCGGTTTCGATTTTCGGGGTCATACGCGCTGTTCACGTCCTTTAAGTACGCTCCGTTCCGGTTCTCGAAATCGCTCGCCACCTGCCTCGCCGGAGCGAATTCTCAAAACGGCTGGAACTTTCATTTATGGCCAAAAACGTCGATCCCGAAACCCTGCCTTACCGTCCATGCGTCGGCCTGATGATCCTCAATGGCGACGGGCTGGTCTGGGTCGGCCATCGCATCGCCGAATCGGACAGCGAGTTCTCCGGCACGACGCAGCTCTGGCAGATGCCGCAGGGCGGCATCGACAAGGGCGAGGAGCCGCTCGAGGCGGCGGAGCGGGAGCTCTACGAGGAAACCGGCATGCGCTCGGTCTCGCTGCTCGCCGAGGCGCCGGACTGGATCAACTACGATCTGCCGGCGCATCTGGTCGGCGTCGCCCTCAAAGGGCGCTATCGCGGCCAGACGCAGAAATGGTTCGCCTACCGCTTCCATGGCGATGTCGGTGAAATCCAGATCAATCCGCCGCCGGGCGGCCACACCGCCGAGTTCGACAAATGGGCGTGGCGGCCGATGCAGGACCTGCCCGGCCTGATCGTGCCGTTCAAGCGCCAGGTCTATGAGGAGGTGGTTGCGGCGTTTCAGCACCTGGTCTCATAAGGCGCAAACACGTCTTTCCAAAAACCGGGTTCCAACTTTTAGCGATCATGCTCTATTGATGGCCGATGCAATGGGGGCCGGCATGGACGACGCCGCCGAAAGGCCTATCCCGAACACAGAAGCTGCCGGACCGGTCAGCGAGGCCGTGGCCGGGGCGATCCTGAGCATCGATCTCGGCGCCATCAGGGAGAACTACCGGCGGCTGAAAGCGCGGGCGGGCAGCGCCCATTGCGCCGGCGTGGTCAAGGCCGACGGCTATGGGCTGGGCGCCGCGGCGGTGGCGGCGACGCTGGCGGCGGAAGGCTGCACCAGCTTCTTCGTCGCGCTGCTCTCCGAAGGCATTGCGCTGCGCAAGGCGCTCGGGCCCGGCCCGGTGATCCATGTGCTGAACGGGCTGCCGCCGGGCTCGGAAAACGAGGCCGTCGAAGCCGGCCTTTGCGTCGTCATCAACAGCTCAACGCAACTCACGGCCTGGAGCGAGGCTGGTCAACAGGCCGGCCGCAAGCTGCCGGCCGCGATCCAGGTCGACAGCGGCATGTCCAGGCTCGGCATGCCGCCGGCGGAGGTCGAAGAGCTGAGCCACAAGCCCGATTCCTTCGAAGGTATTGCGGTCACCCTGGTCATGAGCCATCTCGCCTGCGCGGACGAGCCGGCACATCCGGCCAACGAGCGGCAGTGGCTGACGTTCGAGCGCTTGCGCAAGATGCTGCCCGAGGCGCCGGCTTCGCTGGCCAATTCCTCCGGCATCTTTCTCGGGCCGGCCTTCCAGTTCGATCTCGTCCGCCCCGGGGCGGCGCTCTACGGCATCAATCCGACGCCGACGGATCCGAACCCGATGCTGCCAGTGGTGCGGCTGCAGGCCAAGGTCGTGCAGACGCGAAGCGTCGAGAAGGGGGCAGGCGTCGGCTACGGCCACACCTATCGCGCGCAGGATGCGCTCAGGCTGGCGACGATTTCGCTCGGCTATGCCGATGGCTGGCACCGGCGCGCCGCCTCGGCCGCCTGGTTCGAGAACGTGCGGTTGCCCTTTGTCGGAAGGGTGTCGATGGATTCGATCATACTCGACATTTCCGCCTTGCCGCCCGGCAGGCTCGGCGAAGGCGATCTGGTCGAACTGCTTGGTACGTCACAGAGCGTCGACGACGCGGCCGGCCATGCCGGCACGATCGGCTACGAGATCCTGACCAGCCTCGGACCGCGTTTTCACCGGCGCTATGTGGGCGGCTGAGGTTTTTCAATATCGCGGCCTGGCGCGGCCACTTGGCGGACGCCGCAAAATCCGGCAGACAGTGGGCGACGACCCCGGCCTGCGCATGGCTCCGAAAATCGGCAACGATCTTCGCGCAAGGATCATGCGCCACATAACAGTGAGAGCCCTGACCAGACGTCGTCGTGGAGAGCGATGCGATGAAGATCTTCGTGCTGGGCGGCGGTGTGATCGGGGTCACCACCGCTTACTTCCTCGCCGAGGCCGGCCACGAGGTGACGGTGTTCGATCGCCAGAAAGGTCCGGCACTGGAAACCAGCTTCGCCAATGCCGGCGAGGTCTCGCCAGGCTATGCCTCGCCCTGGGCCGGCCCGGGCATCCCGCTGAAGGCGATCAAATGGCTGCTGATGAAGCATGGCCCGCTGGTGGTGCGGCCGGCCTTCGATCCGCATATGTGGACATGGCTCTTGAAGATGCTGCGCAACTGCACCGCCGAGCGCTATGCGCTCAACAAGTCGCGCATGGTGCCGCTTGCTGAATACAGCCGCGATACGCTGAAGACGCTGCGCCAGACGACCGGCATCGCCTATGACGAGCGGGCCAAGGGCACGCTGCAGCTTTTCCGTACGCAAAAGCAGCTCGACGGCACCGGCGGCGACGTCGAGGTACTGAAGAAATACGGCGTTCCCTATGAAGTCCTCGACGCCGAGGGCTGCATCGCCGCCGAGCCGGCGCTGGCCGGCGTGCGCGGAAAATTTGTCGGCGGTCTCAGGCTGCCGGGCGACGAAACCGGCGACTGCAAGATGTTCACCGACCGGCTGGCGGAGCTCTGCGTGGCGCGCGGCGTCACCTTCGAATACGACACCGTGATCAGGCGAATCATCCGCAGCCGCAACCGTGTGCACAACATCCACACCAGCAAGGGCTGGAAGGCGGCGGATGCCTATGTGATGGCGATGGGCAGCTATTCAGCGCAGGCAATGCGCCGGGTGAAACGGCCAATCCCGGTCTACCCGGTCAAGGGCTATTCGATCACCGTGCCGATCAAGGATGCCGATGCCGCGCCCGTCTCGACGGTGATGGACGAGACCTACAAGGTGGCGATCACCAGGCTCGGCGATCGCATCCGCGTCGGCGGCACGGCTGAGATTTCAGGCTTCGACATGAGGCTGCACGAGTCGCGCCGGCGTACGCTGGAGCATTCGGTCGGCGATCTCTTCCCGGGCGGCGGTGATCTCAAGACCGCGACCTTCTGGTGCGGCTTGCGGCCAATGACGCCGGACGGGCCTCCGCTGGTCGGCCGCAGTGAGCTGTCAAACCTCTATCTCAACACCGGCCACGGCACGCTCGGCTGGACCATGGCCTGCGGCTCGGCCAAGGTGCTGGCCGACATCATCTCCAGCCGGGTGCCGGAGATCAACGCGCACGACCTCGGGCCGGAACGCTACCTGAAATAGTGCGGCGGCCTTAAGCTTTGTGCATGTCGTTGTCCGAAAACCGCTGCATGCTTTTGGGCGACATGCATCAAAATGCCTGCTTCACCCAGCTCTGGCTGAACAGCAGCCTGTAGGCCCAGGGGATCGTCACATTGGTGGCGACCGGGGTCGAGTGCGCGAGGTAGTCGTCATAAACCGGCCTCATCCTGGCATAGAAGGCGGGGTCGAGAACGGTCATGCCGTTCTCCGAGTCATGGAAGAAGCTGCGGTTGTTGAGGTTGACCGACGAGATCGCCACCAGCCGCTCATCGATCATCATGATCTTGGAATGCAGCACCACGTCGGGCGCCTTGAATTCGCGGATGTCGATGCGGTCGCCGTACTTCTCGACGAACAGCTTGTTGAGCGCGGTAAGGAACTTGCCGCCGATATCGCCCTTGAGGTCGATGCGGCCGACAATGTCGATCCTGACGCCTCTCGCCAGCGCCCGGTCGAAGGCCAGCGCGAGCTTCGGCGTCAAATTCAGGTAAGGATTGACGATCTGGATATGGTGCTCGGCGGTGTCGATCAATTCGACGAAATAGTTCTCCAGCGCGTGCCCGTCCTCATAGGGCGCGGAGATGAAATGCCGGGCGACGCCTTGCGGGAGCCGGCCGCTGGCGCGGACCGGAATCGAAAACGGCCGCGAGATATTGGTGTCGGCATCGCGCAGCCATACGGTCGACAGATGCGCGGCGAGCGTCTGGACCATCGCCGGATCGGCGAACTCAATGTCGAAGTCGCTCCAGTTCGAATAGTAGTTCAGCGAGAAGCCGTCGGTCCTGCCGTATTGCTGCAGGTCCGGATAGCGCGACAGGTCGACCGGTCTGTGGAACAGGAAGCCGTCATGGATGTTGCGGCCGCCGATGATGACGCGCGAACGGCCGGGATCGTCGGCCAGCGCCGCCAGCATCTTGACGTGATGGGTCTTGTGCAGCTGTGAGATCTGCTCGTCGATCGGCGCGCCATGGTCGGCCCGCCAGCGGTATTCCTGAAGCTGGACATTGGGGAATTCCGCCGCCAGCCGGTGCAGCAGGACGTCGTCCTTCTCGCGCTCCAGCACATCGGTGACCAGGATGCGCACCTTGGTGCCCAAGGCGGCATGGTGGCGGACCAGCCGCTCCATGACGCGGCCGGAAAAGTCCGCCTTGAACTCCAGTGACGACAGATAGATCAGCCTGAGTTTCGGCGCATGGGTGAAGTCGAGCGGCAGCTCCGGATCGGCCTTGTCGAGGGCGCTGTCGGAAAGCCTTGTGCCCAGCAAGGCCTCGACCTTGGCGTTGAACCCATCGCGCGACTTGCGCAGCAAAAGCGGTTTGCCGAGCGGCAGCGCGCAGGTCTGCGACAGCCAGCGGCCGGCATAGAACACACGGTCCAGTTTCTTCAACCCCGACGGATCGGGCACCGGACAGCGATCGTAGCGGCTGTCGAGCGCGGCGACCCATGGGTCGGCGACCTCCTCGCGCAGGATGGTCAGCGGTGCGCCGGCGGGGGCGAGGTCGGAGCGGACACGCAGGTCGCAGCGGGTCAGCGCTTCATCGGGAAACAGGCTTGCTGATGTTTCTGCCGCCGGCAGGCTGAGATGAAACGCCGAGCCCGCCGCAATGCTGCTTGATCGTCCCGAGGCGCGGATTGCCAGCGGCCCGTCGCAGGAGCCACCTATGTCGATCGGCTTCCGGCCGGCCTGACGAAGCACGATCTCGACCGAGCGCGCCTCCAGTCCGGAAAAACTGAATATCCTCGGCGCGAAAGGCCGGGCGGCGGCATCGAGATAGAGCGTCTGGCGCGACATGCGCCAGCGCCCGGTGAAATGATCCTCGCCGGGCTTATCGCGGGTTGGCGTCAGCTCGGTCTTGTCGAGCGGCCTCGCCAGCCGCTGCAGCGTCCGGTAGGTCGCCTGGAAACGGCTGTTCTGGACATCACGCCAGTCATGGCCGAAACGGCCGGTGCCGTTCGTGCGATCGAGCGCGTCGAGCCGGCTCTGGGCGAGCAGCGCCTGGAACCGCTTCTCGTAGGCGCCGTTGTCGTCATTCCCGAAGTATTGTGCGGTTGCGATCTCGGTGCCGGTGGTGTCGGCCGAGACCGGCGGCCGGTCGCAGGTATCATCGCCCGGAAAGAAAGCGCAGGCGGAACGGCCGGGCATGCCGGCGCAGCCGGCCGTTGCCGCGAGCGCCAGCCAGAGCAGGGCCAGGCATCCGAAATTGCGCCGCGTCACCCGGTGGCCCCGTTCATGGCCTTGAGCTGGGCGGGATCGCGTGGCGGCATGAAGCCCTGCGGGAAGATCTTGCAGACGGGGACGGCGAACGTGGCGATCAGGAGTTCGGCCTCGTCGCGCATCGCCCTCGTCGCGCTCTTGTCGTCGCGGATCGCTCGCGCCGAGGCGACAAGGGCGCCGTCGCAGTCGCAATGGTTATGGCGGGCGATGTAGCAGGCGTCGTGGACCTGGCACGCGGCGTCGAGACGGTCGACCGGCCGCAGCGACAGGTCGCCGGAGCGGGTGCCCGGCCCGCAATAGTTGCCGATGACGAAGGGCGAAGGGCGCGCCATCGCAGTGCGGATCGGCTTTGGCAGCTCCGCCTCCGGCACTTTCGTCCACGGGTTGGCGCAAGCCGAGAGGAAGGCCAGCGGCAGGATGGCAAGAACGGCTCGCATTTTCTCCGCGCCAGCTTTCCGAAAAGTCCCCGCCCGGGCTTTAAAGCCGCTCAATAGGCGGATGCCACACTCGCCGATTTTGTGGCAAGCGCAAGGCGGGCGAGTCAGACGAACAGAGCGCGCTCCCTTTCCACCGCCCGGGTGATGAAGTTGGCGACGATCTGCACCCGGCGCAGCGGCCTCACCGATTCGTGATAGACCAGCCAGTAGGCGCGGCGGATCGGCGCGACGATGTCGACGGG
>NZ_RZOI01000173.1:0-9461 GCF_004022645.1 Mesorhizobium sp. M4A.F.Ca.ET.020.02.1.1
GCGCCGGCCCCCAGACCATCGCGTGCAGCGGACATTTGGCGCGCAAGGTTGCGGCAAGGTGTTCGCGCAGCGCGAGCCAGTCGCTCCGCTCCATCGGGGGTTCGTTGAGCAGCTCCGGATAGACCGAGTCCTCCGGCAGGTCGGCAATGACGACGCGGAGCGCCGTCCAGGCTTGAACCACGCGTTCGGCCGCGCTTGCCGGATCGCGCTCGAACGCGGCGCGCAGATCACCCGAAGGATGCATGTCCACCAGCACCGCGAAGCCCAGCCCGACAAGCTCGGCCACGCCACGCTGAATGGCGCGTAATGCCGCCCTGTTGCCATCCGCGACGAGATCGCCATTCACCGGCAACCGGATCGTTTCGAACCCAGTTTGACGAAGCTTCTCCAGAACGGCCGGGGTAGGGGCGCTCCCGCCTTCTCGTTCGAACCATCCGGGGAGGTTGAAGCCATGCGAGGGAACGGCGCGCTTGTTCGCCGCCGGCAGCGTGGCGGAGACGGAAAAAGGCAAGGCTGTAAGCAGTGCGCCGCCGGTCAGGGCAAGCGCACGCCGCCGCGACAGCGCCGGCAAAGCCTGCTCCGGCGCCCGCATGGATCAGGTCCTCGCAACGGCGCCGCGGCGCCAGTCGCCGGCCTTCGACGGGACGTCGTGCGGGGTCTTGCCGGGCTGGGCGCTGTCCTGCGCGATCACCAGCGTGGCGCTGCGTTCGACCTGGCCAGCGCCGAGATGCCGCTCGATCAGATCGGCGGCGTCGGATGCCCTTTCGGACCGGTTCAACGCGAACAGCGTGAGATCGGCCTTGGCAAAAAGCTCCGGGTCCCAACCTTCTTCGCCAAGCGATGGGGCGACCACGAGCACGAAATCGAAGGCGTTGCCGGCTTCGGCAAGAATGCTGCGCAAGCTGTTGCGATCGCGCGATTGCTGACCCTGTCCGGCCGCCCCACCGGCTGCAACCGTACGCAGGCCGCTGGCGCCGTCGATGAACAGGCCGGAGCCGTACCCGGCGCGATGCGGCAGGTCTCCGACTTCAACCACGAGCACATTCTGTTCGGCTCGCTGCAGGCCGATCCCGACCATCGCGCCGGCGAGCCGTGCCTCGGCGCTGCTTTGCATCGAGGACACCAGCAACACAAAGGGTTTGGGGTGGTCGCTCAGGCGTCCGAGGATCTGCCGCATCAGTCTCAGCACGGCCAGCGACAGTGTTTCGTTGCCGGTCTCGAACAGCGACTTCCTCATCGCCTTGATATTTGCAAGCGCCGCGCCCCCGGCGACCCCGGGCAAGCGGTATTCGCCGAAATCGGCCGGCACGGGCAACGATCGGGGCTTGGCCTGCGGGCCATCCTTGGCTGGATCGACCGCCTGCGGAGCGTCCCGCCATTGGCTCGACGGATCATCCTCCGGCCGACCGACCGGGCCCAGCATCAGCGCGAGGCCGCATCCGGCCATGAGGCCGAGAAAGACGCTCACCGGCAGCAGCAGGGCCGGCTTTGGCCAGGTCGGCTGCAGCGGCGGCGCGGCGGCACCGATGGTGCGTGCCTCGGACGTCTGGACGCCCTGCAACTGCGATGTTTCCTGCGCGCGTTTCAGGAAGTCGTCGAGCACGGTGCGGGCGGCCTGAGCTTTCGAATCGAGTTGCCTTAACTGCACCTGCGCCAGGCTCGAGTCCTGGGACTGCTGGCGCAGGGCTTCGAGCTTGTCCTGCAGCTTTCCGGCATTCTGGACGGCGAGATCGTAATTGGCCTTCAGCTGCTGCCTGATCCGCATCGCCTCACCGGCCATAAGCCGGTTGATGCGGTCCAGTTCGGACCTCAGCCGGCCGATCGCCGGATGGCGCGGCCCGTACATGGTTTCCAGATTTGCGAGCTCGGTGGCGCGCTGGTTGTAATCGTCGCGCAGATTGGCGGCCGCGTTGGAGGAGAGTATTTCCGACAGCTTGGCCAGGCCGGCAGCGGAGGTGCCAGCTGCCAAGGCCTGATTGTATCTGTCCTTGGCCTTGTCGGCATCGCCCTGCGCGGCAATCAGCTGCGTCGTCAGCTGGTCGAGCTGCGATTGCAGCGTGCCGCCATCGGTCGGGTCAACGATCCTGTGCTGCGATTTGAAATCCTCGACCGCGCGCTCGGCGTCGCTGACGTCCTTCTGCAGGCCTTTGATCCTGTCGTTGAGAAGGGAATTCACATCGTCATTGGCGGTTTCCCGCTCGCCGGCCAGGCTCGCCTTGTAACGGTCGACGATGGCGTTGGCGATGCGGGCCGCCTTCTCCGGCGACGGCGAGGTGAAGGAGACGTTGATGACATAGGTCAGCCCTTCGCGCTCGACCGATACCGCCTTCTGGAAACGCTTGAAGGCCGCGTCCTGCGGGGTACCTCCGCCGAACAGGGACATGACGCGCGATATCAGGCCGCGGGACGAGAATTCGGGATCGTTCCGGAGCTTCTGGCTGTCGAAGACGGTGCCCAGCAGGTCCTGCGATTCGATGACGAAGACCTGGCTCGCGATGGCTGCGCTGTCGGCCCCGATGCCCGGAAGGACGTTGTTGAAGTTGGTCGCGCGCGCGTCGCGCGGATCGATCAGGATCGAGGCGGTCGCGGTGTAGCTGGGACTGGTCACGGCAAGGTAGAGCACCGCCAGAAGCAGCGCCGCGCCGGTGAAGGCAAGCACCAGCAGTCGGCGCCCCCAAAGAATGGCCCACAACGGTCCGATATCGAACAATGGCGGAAGAGCGCGATCGTCGATCCTGGCTGGCTTCATTACCTTTCCCCTGCAGAGCCGGCGTACCGACGCCACTCTACACGGTCCAGTATTCAGGATTAACGTTAGCCTTTCGTTAAGGTTACTGAGGTGCTTACGCGATTCATTTCGCGGTAACAGTAACCATGCAGAGCGTTCGCGCTGGCGCAATTGCCGGCTTTTGCTCTATTCAGGGGCAGGTTTCAGCGTCGGCTCGCCTGCCGCGGGGGTTAGGCCAGTTGATTGCTACAGGGGCCGACGTTGAGTGAGAATCAAGCCGATCGCGACGCCGTGGCCGGGAGCGCCAGCCCCGGGGCCGGCATGCGCATGCCCATCGTGGCGCTCGCCAAGAGCGGCGCGGTGGCCGGCATCATCAAGCTTGCCAGCGCGGGCCTGTCCTTCCTGATGTTCGTGGCCGTCGCCATGGTGATGGACGGACGGCAGTTCGGCCTTTACAGCGCGACCTATGCCGGCGCCAGCCTGGTGTCCTTCTTCGCCTCGGTCGGACAGCAGAGCACCGTGCTCAGGTTCTGGCCGCAATATGTCGGGCTTGGCGATCTCAACTCCGCTCACGGCATGATGGCGCGCGCCATTCTCGTGGCGCTGGCGGGGCTTATAGGCTCCAGCCTGCTCATCCTCCTGGTCGGATTCCTGCCGTTCATCGGCAAGGGCACGCCGGAATGGTTCTCGCTGTGCCTGGCCGCCGCGGTCTTGTCCTTCTCGCTCGGCTGGTCGGAGTTCACCTCCGGCGCCTTCCGGGCCAAGAACGCGCTGATATCCGGCCTTTTGCCGCGCGATATCATCTGGCGCGCGGCGACGATCGGTATCCTTTTCGTCTGCCATTCCATGCGCGTCGAGATGAGCGCGGTCGAGGCGACCTGGCTGACCGCCCTGCTGCTCGTCCTTTCGGTCGTTCCGCAAACCGTGGCTCTGGTGCGCGACACGGCGCGCGCCGAACGTGGCCCCCTGAGCGAAGGACAGAAGCAGGAATTCAGGACGGTGACGCTTGGCCTGTGGGGCGTCACCTCGCTGCCGCCGGCGCTCGGGCAGGTCAGCACCCTGCTCGTGGCCATGATCCTCGGGCCCGAGGCCGCCGGCGCGATCTTCGTCGCCGACCGGACGACACGGTTCGTGGCGCTTGCGCTCAACGGCATCAACCAGGCGCTCGCGCCGCAGATCTCCAGCGCCTTCTACAGCGGCGACAGGGCGCATGTTCAGCGCATCACCAGCCTCGCCGCGCTTGGCAGCTTCGCGATCGCGCTGTGCGTGCTCGCGGCATTCTGGATCCTGGGCGGCTTCATCCTGTCGATGTTCAATCCGGCCTATGCCACGCCCGCCATGCGCGCCACGCTTGTCATCTTCGGCATCGGCGCGACGTTCGGCACGGCTTGCGGCCCGATCGAAGTCCTGCTGCAACTGACCGGCCTCCAGCATGCGCTGTTCAAGGTGCTGGTCATCGTCAACGCGCTGGGGCTCGGCGCGACCGCCGTGACGACCTACTTCTTCGGGCCGATCGGCGCGGCGGTCAGCATCGCTGGCACCGTCATCGCATGGACCGCCATTGCGGTGTCGATCGCCAAGCGTAGAATAGGCATCGACCCATCTATCTTCGGCTTTGCGATGGGGAGGGCGGCGCCCGCTCCCCGCGTGGCGCTGAAGGGGCGTATGTGAAGATCATCCAGGTTCAGACCCAGGCCGAGGCCGCGGGCGCGCAACGAATTTCCGACATGGTGGGTGAAGGCCTGCGGGTTCGCGGGCATGATGTGCGCACCGTCTTCATGTACCGGAAGACCGACGCTTTCGACGGCGATCCCTATGCGGATTTCATCCTTGCCGGGCGCCCGAAAGGATTGCCCGGACAGGTGCGCGCGGCCATCGGCCTTGCGGCCTATCTGCGCGCGGCGCGGCCGGACGCGGTGATCTCCTATCAGCACTACGGCAACATCTTCGGCACGATCGGCGCCCGGGTGGCCGGAGTCCGGCACATCGTTGCCAACCAGAGCGGCGCGCCGCAGACCAAAGGGGTCATGGGCCTGCTCTCGCAGATCGACAAGCTGATGGGCATGTCGGGGCTTTATCAGGCGAACGTCGTCAACTCGGCCTGGACGGAAGCGCAGTTCGATCGCTACCCGCAAGCCTACCGGCGGCGGATCCGGCGCATCGATCACGGCGTCCCCGCACCAGATGGAGACTTCAACAAGGTGGCCGCGCGCGCCGGCTTCGGCTTGCCCCGGGACGTATGGCTTGCTGTCTCGTCGGGGCGTCTGACGCAGATGAAGAACCAGATCGCGCTTGTCGGAGCGCTCGCGCACCTTCCCGATATCCATGTGGCGCTGGCCGGCGTCGGACCGGAGCGGGATGCCCTTGTCGATTTTGCCGCGAGCCGGGGCATCGCGGATCGGCTGCACTTGGTCGGCGAAGTGCCCACGGCGCGCATTTTCGAATTCCTCGCGGCCGGCGATGCCTATGCGTTTCCGTCGATGACCGAGACCTTTGGCCTTGCCTGCGTCGAAGCGGCGATTTCCGGTCTGCCGGTGGTGTCGAACGACCTTGCGGTGATGCGCGAGGTGCTGACGGCCGAGGATGGCGAAGCGGCGGCGATCTTCGTCAAGGCCGATGCCGACGGCATGGCCGGGGGCCTTGCCGAGATGATCGCCAGGCCGGAACTGATGGCCACGCTCTCCGCGGCGGGGCGGCGACTCGGACAGAAATATTCGCCGGCGAGGATGTGCGCGGGCTACGAGGCGCTACTGCTTTCCTGAGTGCTTTCGCACCGCCGCGATCCCGTCGATAACCTCCAGCATGCCGGCGCGGTTAAGCGTGTGGATCTTCGGGTAAGGCCAGTCGCCTTCCGGATCGACCGGCCGAGGCTGCGAAAGCCGAACCGCCTGCTGGTCGAGGTCCAGCAATTCCGACAGGCCAAGCCCGCCGCCATAGCCGAGCGTTCCGTCCTGAACCGGAAGCAGGATACGGCCCTCCCGGTTGCGAACGAAAGCTCCGCCTGGGCGTGCCATACGAAGGTCGATCAGGACAGGGTTCATGGGATGCGGGGTCCACGGGCCGGAGAGCGCCTGAGCGCTGAAAACCACCAGCGTGTCGGACGTGCTGCCGTAACCGTCGCGATCGGTCGCGAACAGCCAAAGTTGCCCGCCATGCTCGAGCAGCGTCGCGTCGGATATCTCGCCTTCGACCAGCACCGTCTCGGCGGCCCAGCGGTCCGGGAAGCCCGTGGCGCGATAGAGGGTGAGCCTGCCGCCGGCGCTGGCCTCGGGAAGCATCCAGACCGCGCCGTCACGCTCGAACACCTGCGGGTAGGAGAGGTGGTGCGGTTCCTCCAGCACGACCCTCGGCGTCTCGGGGGCGCCGCTGGCATCGAACGGCACGACGGAGATGACGGCCTTGCCGGTCGCATGAGGGTAATCCTCGACGAAGAGGAATGACCGGCCTTGCCACTGGAACGGAAAAGGGTCGGCGTAGAAATGGTCGCCCGGATCCGGCAAGACCGACCAGCCGCTCCCGAGCCGGCCTGTCTCAGCCACGCCGGGCGCATCGGTGAAGCGGTAGCCGACGCGCCAATGCGCATGGCGATAACCGACGCGCCGCATGGCCTCCCGGCCAAGCCGCGGCAGCGCCGAGCCGAGATAGGCGGAGGCGAAGGCAAACGCCGTTGCCTTGTTGAGGTGTCGGTCGTCAGGCGTTCCTTCGCCCTGAAAAGGCCGGCCTTCAGCGAACGCCCGCGCGATCGAAACGATCAGAGTCACGGCGCGGGCAAGCACATCCCCTGTGCCAAGCGCCGCCGATTCCCGCCTGTCCACCATCGGCAGAGCCCGGCCCACCACCGTCTCGCCGTTGAGAACGGCCTCGATCACTGGCAGCCTGCCGGCCGCGACCGCTATCGCCGCCGAGAGGTCAAAGCCCGAGCCGTCAAATCGAAGGCCGACTGTCGGGATATCCGACAGCGCCGCGTTGCCGGCAAGGTCCAGCCTCAACGCGACGGGCCGGCCGCCGGATCGTGCCTCGAGCCTGTCAAGCGGAGCGCCGAGGCCGGGCCCTTTCCGTCGAAACAGGCGCTGCTCGAAGGCAAAGGCGAGCTTTGCCGCAGCCGGCCAGGCGGCCGCTTCGGCCTGATGCAACACGGCCACGTCATGACCGTCGGCCCGAAGCCGCTCGATGACGAGCTCTTGCCATCGGCGAGGGGCAATTTGCGGAACAATCACGTCGATCGAGACCATGTCATTCCCGTTCGCGGTTATTTTGGTGCTCGGGCCGCAGACACTCGAAAACAGATGACTTGGCGGAAAAAGCTTACCTTGCGGTTACACTTGAAATCCGCAAGCGTGATTTGCGGGAAAATAAATCTCGACTGCCCCGGCCCGATCCTGCGGAACGTAGAATGCATGACAGATTTGCAACCGGCGTCCGAACTCTTGCATATACCAAGTTTCTAACTTTCCTGCGATTTGCCTTGACGCGGAACGCAAGACGTCGTCGATAGATCGGGCCGCTGTCTGCCGGTTCGGATTCTTATGTTTGAAGTCACTGCCGAGGATTCCTTCGACTTCCGCTCGACGGAATATGTCGAGCTGTTCGCCAGCTCGGCGGCGACGGCCTTTCAGCACCCCATATGGCTGGCGCAGCTCTATGAGCGGATCGTCCGGCAGAGCTCCGCCACCCCGCTGATCATCGTTGTGCGCGCCCGGCCGGGCGGCAAGCTCGCCGTGGTCCTGCCACTCGTCAGGCGCCGATACACGTTGCTCAAGGTCGTGGAATTCGCCGACATGCGCGTTTCCGACTATGTGTCGCCGGTCACCACCGAGGAGACCTTGTCGCGCATCCTGGCGGATAGCCGCGCAGTCGCCGCGATCCGCAGGCATTTGCGGCCTTATGATCTCCTGCGCATCGGCAAGCTTGCGGATCGCTCGCTGGCCATGGAGCGCCTGTTTGGCATAGCCAAGCGCGAAAGCATGGGCATGAGCGCCTATTCCAGCAAGCTGGAGCCGACATTCGCCTCCTGGCGGGAACATCAGCTCAACCAGTCCTACCGCAAGGAACTCGACAAGAAATCCCGGCAGCTCGGTCGCATGGGGGAGGCGCGCTTCGAATGCGCCCAGAACATCGACACCATCCGCACAACATTCGACGCGCTCAAGATCTACCGCGGCAAGCGTTTCGACGGCAGCAACGGCCCTGCCGACCTGCTGCAGCAGCAATCCTATTTCGATTTCTATCTGGCCGTGGCCGCAGAAGGGTGCGACGGCTTCGCGCGCACCTATACGTTCTGGATGAATGACAGGGCGATCGCCGGCGCGCTTGGGCTTGCTCACAAAGGCTCTCTCCTCGTCATCCTCGGCGGCTTCGACGAGGCCGGTTACAGGAAGCAGTCGATCGGCAGCCTGCTGTTCGAACAGATCGCGCGCGACTGCATCGAGCGCGGCGACCATTCCCTCGACTTCACCATCGGCGACGAACCCTACAAGCGCATCTTCGGCGGCCGGCCGTCGCCGATGTGGCAGATCTTCCGGGCCGGGAGCCCGCTCGGCTACGCGGCGCATTTGACGGTAGAGAAACTGCCCGCGGCCAAGGCGCTTGCGCGGCGCGTGCTGCACGGCAAGAAGGCCTCCCCCGATCGCGTGTCGCCGGTCCAAGCGGACGATGAATTGAGTCCCGAAGCTCGAAAGACCTGAAGCGCGTCGCGCTCGGCGGACTGTCTACAAAAGCGCCGGCTGGATGGTCGGGGTGGTTCGCGGTCTCGGATCGGCCCGCATCACGTCGCGGCTTCGAGTCTCGGCCTGCTCAGTCCGCGTAGCCTGGCGGCGAAACTGGGGCTCAGCCTGTTGATCCCGTGCATGATGCGGCGGCGGCTGAAGTGAAGCTGCCGCCATGCGCGCCAGCGTAGGTCGTTCTCGATCGTCAGCCTACGGCGGAAGTCCGCCAGATGAAGCCCGCGTGCATCCATCGCGCGCTTCGCAGGGTCGCCGTAGAAGCTCGCGATCTTCGCGGCCGCCATCCCTGGCGAGGCCATCCATTGCGGCACGTGCACCTTGCACAGGCGCTCGACGTCGGTGAGCAGACGGCTGACGCCCGTTCCGGCCGCGGGGCAGGATGTCTGATAGGCATCGCCGATCAGGACGACGCCATCTTTAACGCAATTCTCGGCGACGGTGATGTCGGTCAGCCAGCTCTCGACCTTGTCCATGACCTCGAAATCGCCGAATGCCTTGACGAGCCCCGGCAGGGTGTCGATCAGCGTTTCCCTGGGCCGCTCGCGCAGGGCCTTTACCCAGGGGTCACGATGATCCCTGAAGACAAACAGATTGGCGCGCGTGACATCGGCGGCCGGGAACAGGTTGAGATAGTCGATGCCGTCCGAGGTCCGTTCGCCATAGTAGGTGAGCGCCGGATGCCTGAAGGTGCTGTCCCCAGCCGGGCGAATGTTGAAGCCGAAGGTCAGCGACTGCCGCTGGTGGACGAACCGGCGCTCGATGCCAAGGTCGCGCTTGAGAATGTCGCCCATGCCCGTGGCGAGCACGAGCAGCCTGGCGGTGACGTCGCCTTGCCCCAGGATCGACACGCGCTGACGGTCCGCTCCCGCCTCCAGAGCGTTGACCCGGCCGGCGATGAAGCGCACGTTTTCGGGCAGTTCCGCCCGCATGGCGCCGACGAGGTCGTCGTAGAAGATGCCGAAGTGCCGGGCATGCGTGCGGTCGAGAAGACGCCCCTTACGGATGTTAAC
>NZ_RZOI01000174.1:0-9448 GCF_004022645.1 Mesorhizobium sp. M4A.F.Ca.ET.020.02.1.1
CTACGAGGACACCGTGCCCGACGACCGCGGCGACGGGCTGATCCAATATCTGCCGCTCGGCGGGCCCGACGCGCTCGGCCTGATCCACAACGTCTATGGCGACGCCAATGCGATGGTGCGCCGGTCTGTCTTCTCGCGCATCGGATACCTGGTCGAAGAGCCGGGCTATGCTATGCACGACTGGGAATTTTTCGCGCGGGCCTCGCTTGCCGGGCTGAAGATCAGGCCGATCCCGAAGCCGCTTTACTGGTACCGGTCGAAACCGGACGGCATGTTCCGGATGTCTAACTGGTATGACAATCGCCGCCCGGTCCTGAAGACATTTGGCTCGAGCCAGTTCGATGGCGCCGGGCTGCTGCACCAACTGGCCATCGCCCAGAATACGACACGGTCCGAAATCGAGAGCGCACGCGAGAACCTGCGGTACACTCCCGCCTATCGAGACTATCTGGAGCTCTGCGACCTCGAGCCGAACAGCGATGCGACCCTGGAGAAGCTGGCGCGCATCGCCCGCTCGGTGGGCCGCGGCGATACCGCGGCCGGCTTGCTTGGACGGCCCGCAGCTGTCGATGTCACGGAACGTCCCGATGATGGCGGCGGTTCAACCATCCTCGTCTTTGATGTCTTGCGGACCGCCAGGCTGCTGACGCCGCGCGTCTCGGCCCTGCCGCTGCTGCTTGTCGCGCCGGATGGCGGCGGGGTGTTCCTGCGCCCCCACCCCGACGGCGCGGTGGCGGCCTCGCTCGATCATCAGTTTCCTCCCTTCTTCCGGGCGATCGAGGCTACAGTCGAAATCGCGCATGCCGACGCGCCGGCACTGGACTTCGCGCTTGCGCTTGCCCGCCCCGATCAGACCATCGACTGGCAGAGGGACATATCCGGGCAGACCCTTGCCTTCTCGGGCTGGATGACGGTCGCGGACAAATTCGCGCGCCGTAGCCTGGTGGCGACGCTTCGTGCACGGCGCAAAATGCCGCTCTCGATCATGCTTGCGGTTCGTTTCGCCGGAAGCCCCAACGGCGCTCCGACCAACGCCTTCTTTCGGACGCTGACACTGATCGGCGACTGAACCGCGTCGTGCGGGAACGGATTCAGCCGGCGCGCTTCAAGTCTTTGTTTTCATGCACGTCGTCCTCCCAAAAACCGCCGGAGCGTTAGGGCGACATGCAGCGCGTCGGCCGCGGATCCGGCCGTTAACCTTGCGCCAGGATGGCGCCCGGCACGCCACGGATATGGTTGACAAATTGCTAACAAAACAATAATTTCAATGTGGTGCGTGGTGAAAGGGGCTTGTTATGCGTAAAATCCAATCGCTACTATTGGGTGGGCTAAGTATTCTTGGCGTGAGCGTCGCTTTCTCTGGCGCGGCGCAGGCGCAATTCGAAGGTGGGATCCAGGAGGCCGAGCTCGCTTGCGAGCAGGCCCTGAAGATCGGTACGATCGAGGCGCTCGAAGACTATCTGCATCGTTATCCTAATGCTCCGACGGCCTGCAAGGCGCTTGCCCTGAACACGCTGGCGCAATTCAATCCGAACGGCGGCGACGGAAATAACGGTGATGGCGGCGGCGGTTACGGCGGGTAGAATCAGCCGTATCCACAATTCGATCGTTCGTCAGTTCAAGTGGCCGCGCTTTGACGCGGCCTAACGGCGTTTGAGACGAACTCGGCGTAGCGATCCGAGGTTCTCATCCAGCCGAGTTCGACAAGTTGCGCGGCGTCACGATAGCGAACGGAGCGTTGGTCCCGAAGCGACAGTTTCGGATCGCGCTCCAATGCCTCCATGTAGGCGGCGCGCTCCTCCAGGGTCTTTTCCTTAAGCTGCGTGTTCTCGCTCAGTGACGACGCTGATTTCTGGCGGAAACCCCAGACGAATTTGAAATGCAGCAGCGCGACGCGGAGCTCGCTGAACTGAACCTTGCTGATCGTGTGCTGGGCCACATGATAGCGCCTGCCCCGCTCCCATCGCACGATCGGCACCTTGGTCAGACATGGCGGGAAGGTCTGCTTGAATCGGCCGTGCCAGAAGACGCGCTCCCTGACGCCACCGAACATCTGCTGCGGCGGGTACTTGCCGTCACGCGCCCGCAGCCAGCCCGGTTCCGGATCGAAATAGGGTGAGGCCTCGATAAGCGGGAGCGTGCCGTCATAGTGGCACTCCGCCAGCGGGCCGTCGGCGTACATGTCGATCATAGAGCCGATCACCGCGTCGGCGTCGGTCGAGTCAAGATAGTCGCAAAGCCGGTGCAGGCTCACCCGCTCGAAATCCGGGTAGACCAGCAATTCGTCGGCGTCGATCGAGAGGCACCAGTGGCCAGTGCCGAAGACGTTCATCAGCGTGTTGATCCAACGCGGCGGATCGATGTTCTCGGCGAAGTGCGATCCTTCCGTGTGGAAGCAATGGCTGTCCGGCTGCTCCAGGATCAGTTCGAGCGTCCCGTCCGTCGAACCATTGTCGAGGAAGAAGAAACGATCGACGCCGAGGCCGCGATAGTGATCGAGAAGCTTGGGCAGCAGTGTCGCTTCATTGCGCAGTCCGACAAAGCACAGGATCTCGCCCTTGCTTACGTCGATCGGCCGGTCGTCCAGCCGTTCGAGGTGTTTCGGAGATCGATGGCCAAGCATGCGAGCGTCATGATCCGGGTTACGCGAAAGCGAGTGGGTATTGTGGCTCCGCGCGGCGATTATCCCCGCGAGACAATTATCAAAGTGTTATCCTACTGTTGGCAAGACTGTCCGCTGCCGCTGATGATCAAGGGGGACTGATTGAGCATTGGTTCTAAGCTAGGCGCGACGCCCAGGGGCAAGCGACAGGCAAGCCACAAGCCCCGCAATGTATGCGTCGTTTCAGAGGTCGAGTTCGGTTCGATTTCGACCGCCGATCCGGGGTCGGCGACCTACGCGCTGGCGCAATATCTTGCGGTAACCGGCGACACCGTCACGCTGCTATGGGTGCCGAGCCCGATCGGCAGCCAGCCCGACGAGGAGGAGATCGCCAGGCTCGGCAAATGGTGCTTCGACAATTTCCTGGTGCGGCTCGAACTGTTGCCGCAGTCGCCCGAGCTGCTGCGCGGCCTGGACTCGAGCGACAAGCATTCGGTGGCCGTCTACCATTACCTCAAGCAGAACGCTTACGACGTCGTCTACTTCGCGCTCGAGGGCGGACTGGCGCATTTCCCGACCGTTGCCAAACGAACCGGGGTTTTTCCCGATCCGCCCGCGATCGTCGTGCTCGCCCACGAACCGCTGATGTGGAAGCTGCAGGCCAATGGCCGGGCGGTCGAGCGCAAGGAGCAGATGACCATCGCACATATGGAAAGGACCTCGGCAGAGACCTGCGACCATCTCGTGGTCACCGGCCAGTCGGTGCTCGACTGGATGACCAAGGCAGGCTGGAAACTGCCCGCCAGCCGCCACGTCGCCGTCCCGCTCGTGCCGGAGGAATGGCGTTCGAACTTCCACTCCGATCCCTATCGGCGGCGACCGCGGCTCACCACCGAAATCGTTCATTTCTCCGGCACCGAGGCGCGCAGCGGGCTGACGCTGTTTTGCGATGCGCTCGATCGTCTGGCCGACAGCGGCATCACCGACCTGGCGGTGACGGTCGTCGGCGCGTTTGGCCATATGCTCGGCGAGCATTCGGGCGGCATGATCGTCCGGCGCGCGCGGCAATGGCCGTTCAAGCTGAAGCTGCTGCCCATTCGCGACGAACCCGAGATCTTCCGATACCTGCGGCAGAGCCATGCGCTGGTGGCGATCACGCATGCGGCTGCGCAGCTTCCGATCGACGTGGTCGCATGCCTCGACGAGGAGATCCCTTTCGTCGCGACGGACGTCGGCAGCATACGCGACATGCTGCACCCGAAGTCGGCCGACACCGTCATGATGGAGGCTTCCGCGTCCGCCATCGCGGCCAAGATCGCGGAGGCGCTGCAAAGCCGCGCGATCAGCCCGGCGAAGCCGCTGCACGGGCGTGCGGCGCGCGAGAAGGCCTGGAGCCGGCTGCACGCGAAATTCCGCCGGGAGCCGCGCAAGGCCGCCGGCTCGCGGCGGAGCCGGCCGCCCCTGGTGTCGATCATCACCGCGCACTACAACCGGGCGCGGCTGCTGCCGAAGGCAATCGCCTCGGTTCGGCGCCAGGACTATCCCAACATCGAATTGATCGTCGTCGATGACGGCAGCACCGATCCTGAGGCAATCGAACTTTTGGCCGACCTCGAACCGGAGTTCGAGCAGCGCGGCTGGCGGATTATCCGGCAGAAGAACGGCTTCCTCGGCAAGGCGCGCAACACAGGCATCCGAGCCGCCAAGGGCTCGCTGATCCTGTTCCTGGACGACGACAACGCACTCTTCCCGAACGCGGTCAGCACGTTCGTCGCAGGCATGCAGAATTCCGGCGCCGACATCTGCACGACCTTCGCCAAATGGCTTAACGAACCCTTCGTGCCACCGGATACTAAGAGCGGATACATGCTCTACTTTCCGGTCGGAGGGCCGCCCGACATTGCGCTGATCACCAATCCCTATGGCGATGCCAATGCGATATTCCGGCGCGAGGTGTTCGACAGGGTCGGCTATCTCAATGAAGAGCGCGGCTTTTCAGCGAGCGATTGGGAATTCTTCCTGCGCGCGGATCTGGCGGGCCTCGAGATCATCACTGTGCCGGAGCCGCTCTATTGGTACCGGTCGGCGCCGACAGGGATGAACCGGAATGCCGAATGGCTGAGGAACCGCAGGCCGATCATCGACGTCTTCCGCAAGCACAAATTCGCGCATACGGACATGTTCGTGCAGCTCGGCATCAGCTCGAATACCGCCAGTCATGAAAAGGACCTCAACCTCTGGAACCTTGAGCTGCGCGTCAAGGACGAGCGCTATCTCAGGCTGAGCTCGGGCCCCGCCAACGCCGCCGATGCGATGCAACTGCTGGCCGAGATCGCGGCCCGCGAGGGCAGGCCAGACACGGCGATCTCGCTGCTCGCCCATGCCGGCCGGTCCGACTTCACACTCGGCGTCGTCGACATGCTCAACGCAGCCGCCGACGAGACCGTGCCGGAGCTGCATTCCTCGCTTTACCGCGAGCAATACCTTTCGGCCGAGCCGCTGCGCCTTGCTCATGTCGCTTCGCATCCCGATGCCGTTGCGGATTTGCTGAGCTATGTCGAACGATCGCCGGATCAGCTGTTTCTCGAAGCAAGGGGCGGCAACGTGACGATGGCCCTGCTGAAGGGCGTCTGCCCGCCGGGCGTCATCGGCGCAAGCTGCTGGATCTACCTCGACGAGGACCTTACCGGAACCGCGCAGTTCCAGCTTGCGATCGTCGACGCGGAAAACCAGACTTTCGGCGAGCTTGCCGGAATGCTCGATCTTGATGTCGGGAGCGGCTGGGCCGATGTCAGCCGGCCGCACGAGCCGCGCGAAATAAGAACGGCCATCAGTTCGCCGGCGTCGGGCCGGCGCGATCTGCTGCTCGCGGTCCGGTGCGGCGGAGGCCGCCCGCAGGCGCGTGTGCTTGGCGGCTTTTCGAGCATCCAGATCCGCCATGTCGTTTCGAACGGGGCGAGACACCCGCGTCTCAACGCGCCGCAGGAGCGCCGGCGCATGCGCCGGATTACCAATGACGAGATCAAGCAAGCCTCGCTCGTTACCAACCATCCCTCCGACCTGCCGACGCTGCTCGTCGCCGGCGACGATGGCGGCCTGTTCCTGCGGCCGAACACGCATGGCCCGGTTGTCGCGGCCCTCAAGTCGGCTTTCCCGGCTTTTGCCAGAAGTGTCGTCGCGACGGTGGAGATCGCCCATGAGGAGGCGTCGCCCTTCGAGTTCGCCATGGCGCTGGGCAGGCCGGAGGAAAAACTCTCGTGGAAAGGCGATGCCCCGACCGGCGCCCTCGCCTTCTCCGGATGGACACGGGTTCCGAGACCTTTCGAGCTGCAGGACTTGAAAGTCTCGATCCGGGAGATAGATCGCAAATGGCTGACGATCTACCTGGCCATCCGCCTGCCGCGCGGTTCCAGGCCGATGCCGTCCAATGCCTTCTGGCGCAAGCTGCTGCTGTTGTGGGACTGACGAGCGCGCCGGCCGCGGTTTGCCACCTTGCCGCAGTAAAGAATGCGGCGTTAGACTAAGCCGCAGCGAGAGGCGCCAAGACAATGAAGAAATCATTCATCCTTGTTCTAGCCTTTATTAGCGCTGCCGCAAGTACGGTAGGTTTCAGCGCGGTCGCCCAGGAACGCGACCTTGGCCCAAACTGCACGCAGTGGAACTCCTATCGCGTCCTGTTCAACAAGGGCGACGGCAAGATATCGACGGATTCCGCCAGCGCGTTGAAGGCCTTCATCAAGGATGCCGGACAGGATTGCGGCTACAGGCTCTATGCGACGGCGAGCAAGGAAGGTGGCTACGACAAGGCTGACGGCATTGCCGGCCGCAGGCTGAATGCAACCAGCGATTTCCTCAAGGCGCAAGGCGTCAAGCCGGAAATGGTGCTGGCGCTTTCGCATTGGGTCGACGATGGCGCCGCCGACACGAAAACGGCACGTAGCGCGATCCTGTACACCTTGCCGAAGCAAGGGATATCGTGCCGGCAATACGAGAAGCGCGCGCCTGTCCAGGTCCATCTGTTTTTCGACAGCCAGTCCTCTGTGATTTCATCGCAGATCAAGGATGACCTCGATAAGTTCGCCGCGAGCATCAAGGACTCGCGTTGCAACGTCGAACTGACGGCGTTGGCGGCCAAGGAATTCAAAGGCGCCAATGCCGCAAAGACAAACAAGGCACTGGCCAAGCAGCGCGTGAAGGCGATGGTGGACATTCTGACCGCGGCCGGGATCGACAGTGACCGGCTCATCGACACGAACGTCGAATATATCGGCGACAGCAAGCCGAACACCGCCAGGAATCGCCTGGCGACCGCATCGCTGATGTAGCGGCCCAGGGAACGTGAATCCGCAGGCGCCATCACCCGCGCCGCGCTTCGGCTATCCCGGTTGCAAGTGGACGCCTCTGTCGCGGACCAGCAGCCAGCGCAGGCTCCATGCCAGCACGACATTGAACAGCGCGAGGCCGCCGAGCACAGCGAGCGTGCCCTGCGCTCCAGTCCATTGCATCAGCACCGCGCCGATCGACGGCGCGGCCGCCTGTGCAATCAGGCTCGGCATGGCAAGACGGCCCATCAGCTTCGCGTAGCCTGACGGACCGAACAGGGCGAGCGGCAAGGTGCCGCGCGCGATCGATTCGAGACCGATGCCAGCGCCGTAGAAGCCGAGCGCCACCGGCACGGCCGGCATGCCGGCCCACAGCGCCAGGACACCGATGGCGACGAAGCTCGCCGAGGCAAGCTTGGTCCAGATCGGATGGTGATAGCGCGCGATCATCATCTCGACCGCGCGCGCCGTTACCTGCGAGGGGCCCACCAGGGCTCCGAGACCGACAGCGGCGGCGAGCGCCAGGTCGCCGGCCTGCAGGATCGACAGCAAATGCACCGAGAGCGTCGAGGAAATCACCGCCGCCAGCGTGATGGTGCTGGCGAGCAAGGCCATGACGGGCAAGGACGGGTTGACTGGCCTTGCAGCGGCGGCGTTTCGATCCACATCGGATGCCGCGCTGCGTTGCGGCACCCGGCGCGGCAGCAGCGTGAGATAGAGCGGCAGCGCGATGAGGAGTTGCACGGCGGCATAGGCAAGGCAAGCGCCGCGCCAGCCGATCGTGCTCAACAGGAAAGCCGAGATCGGCCAGCAGACGGTGCTGGCCAGGCCGCCGAACAGGGTGAGCGTGGTGATGGCCGAACGCGCGCTATTGCCGTAAAGGCGGCCAAGCGTGGCGAAGGCGGCGTCGTAGAGTCCTGCCCCCATGCCGAGCCCGATCACGAGCCAGGCACCGATATAGACGGCAAGCGAGGGCGCCGCGGCCAGGCCGATCTGGCCGGCGCCGATGCAGAATGCGCTGAAGGCGAGCACGTTACGGCCGCCATGGCGCTCGATCGAGGAGCCGACGCGCGGCGATATCAGGCCGGCGACGAGAAGCCCGAGCGACAAGCCGCCAACCACCCATGCCAGCGGCCAGCTGGTGTCGCGGGCCACCGCCGGTGCAATGACCGCCGGCAGATAGTAGGATGAGCCCCACGCCATGATCTGCGTCAGGCCGAGCACGGTGATGATGATGCCGCGGCCGCGCATGCCGGCCATGCTGCTCATGCGGCAACGCCGCAGCCGCAGCCGCCCCTGCCGGCGGCTTTCGCCTCGGCGTCGGCGACGCAGCAGCCGTCCGCCGCTTGCGGGGCCGGACCACCACAGCAGCCGGCGAACGCCTTGCCGGTCACGGTGACCCCACCCGGCACCGTGCAGACGCCGGTCTCGGGCAGGACCAGTTGCACCGCATCGGCCGAGGCGACGTCGCCGGCCAATGCGGCCGCGACCGAGCGCACCTGCTCGTAGCCGGTCAGCAGCAGGAAGGTCGGCGCCCGGCCATAGCTCTTGATGCCGACCGTATAGACGCCGGGCTCGGGATGGCTGAGCTCGCGGTGCCCATGCGGCGGCACGTCGCCGCAGGAATGCTCGTTGGGATCGATCAGCGGCCCCAGCGCCCTGACGCCTTCCAGCCATGGATCGAGGTCGAGCCGCAATTCCCTGGTCAGGCTGAGATCGGGCCGCTGGCCGGTCGCGGCGACGATTCGGTCGATAGGGCCGATGCGCCGCAAACCGTCCGCCGTATCGCCCTCGACAATCAGCCGGCCGTCTTCCTCGCGAATTGCCGTCGTGGCAAACCCTGTGACCAATTGGACGCGGCCGCTCTCGGCAAGGTCCCTGACGTCGGATCCAAGTTCACCGCGGGCCGGCAAGGCATCAAGATCGCCGCCGCCATAGATGCGCACCAGATCGGTGCCGCGCGTCGTCCAGATGAACGTTGTGCCCGGCTCGTCATCCGCCACCCTGGCCAAGTCGAGCAGGGCATTGGCGGCCGAATGGCCGGACCCTGCCACCAGCGTGGCGCGGCCGCCGTAAAGGGCCCGGTCCCGGCCGAGAATGTCGGGAATGCCGTAAGCGATGCGGTCGGCGAATTCCGCCTCTCCCTCCGCCGCGATGCCGCCGGCGCCGAGCGGATTGGGCGTGCGCCAAGTGCCGGAGGCATCGATCACGGCACGGGCGCGGTCGCGCCTGATGCCGCCGGCGGTTTCGACCACCAGCATGAAGGGACGCGCCTCGCGTCCGCCGCCGCGCACTTTGTCGGCGCCCCAGCGGGAGATGCCGGTGACGCGGGCGCCGGTCTCGATCACCGGCGACAGTTCCGGCAATCTCGCCAGCGGCTCGAGGTAGAGCGCGACAAGATCATCGGCCGTGGGAAAGGTCTCCGGATCGGGCATCTTCCAGCCCGTCGCTTCCAGCAGTTCCCTCGCCGCCCGATCGACGCAGTAGCGCCAGGGCGTGAACACCCGCACATGGCCCCAATCCC
>NZ_RZOI01000175.1:0-9447 GCF_004022645.1 Mesorhizobium sp. M4A.F.Ca.ET.020.02.1.1
AGACAGAGATTGTAGAGCACCTGATTTGTCTGGACGCTGCTGCCGTCGCGCAGCCCGACCAGTTCCTCCATCTCATCGGTGTCGAAATTGCTGACGCCCCAATGGCGGATCTTGCCGGTCGCCTTCAGCGCCTCGAAAGCCTCGACGGTCTCGGCCAGCGGCACGCTGCCCGGCCAGTGCAGCAGATAGAGGTCGATGCGGTCCGTGGCGAGACGCCTCAGACTGTTCTCGCAGGCCCGCTTCACCCCGGCGCGCGAGGCATTGGACGGCAGCACCTTGCTAACCAGGAACAGCTCGTCGCGCCGCCCGGCGATGGCCTCCGCCACCACTTCCTCGGCGCCGCCGCTGGCATACATCTCCGCGGTGTCGATCAGCGTCATGCCGAGGTCGAGCCCAAGCCGCAAGGCCCTCACCTCGTCGGCGCGGTGGCGGCTGTCCTCGCCCATTTTCCAAGTGCCCTGGCCGAGCACCTGGACGGCTTCGCCCGAGGGCAATGTGGTGGTTCTGATGGTCGATGGCATGACTGGGCTCTCACTGACGGCGGGATCGCATCACAGCCGCGATAGGAAATCCAGTGGTGCCAAGCCCGCCCGGATTTCTCGCGTGCCAAAAACCTACTTCGCCGGATGGGCGGCGAGCCAGGCCTGCATCTCCTTGATCTCGGCCTCCTGCGCCTTGACGACACCTTCGGCGAGCCTGCGGATTTCCGGATCCTTGCCGTTGGCGAGCACCACCTTGGCCATGTCGATGGCGCCCTGGTGATGCGGGATCATGCCGCGGACGAAGTCGACGTCGGCATCGCCCGAATACTCATCTGCCATCATGGCGGCATGCATCTTGTCCATCGCCGCCTTGTAGCCGGCGGTCGAAGGGCTCTCCGCGCCCATCGCCATGCCGGACATGTCGTGCTTCATCTCCTGCGACTGCGCCGGAACGCTTTCGAGGAAGACGGCGAGCAGCATTCCCGCCGCCATCAGCAGCAACACGATCTTCTTGGCCAAGGTCATCCAGTATCTCCTGTTGATGGATAGTCGTATTTGGGAGCTTCGATCAGAGTTTCAACGTCCTCAGCCGCAATGCGTTGCCGATGACCGAGACCGAGGACAGGCTCATCGCCGCCGCCGCCAGCATCGGCGACAGCAGCGTGCCGGTGAGCGGGTAGAGCACGCCCGCCGCGACGGGCACCCCGAGCACGTTGTAGAGGAAAGCGAAGAAAAGGTTCTGGCGGATGTTGCGGATCGTCGCCTGGGCAAGCGTGCGCGCCCTGACGATGCCGTTGAGATCGCCCTTGACCAGCGTGATGCCGGCGCTTTCCACCGCAACATCGGCGCCGGTGCCCATGGCGATGCCAACATCGGCGGCGGCAAGTGCCGGCGCATCGTTGACGCCGTCGCCGGCCATGGCGACACCTGCGCCCTTGGTGCGCAGTTCCTCGACCAGCGCGCCCTTCTGCTCGGGCAGCAGGCCGGCGCGCACTTCGTCGATGCCGAGCTTGCCAGCTATGGCGCTCGCCGTGCGCTCATTGTCGCCGGTCGCCATTATGATCCGCAAGCCGCTGTCATGCAGCGCCCGGATCGCCTCGGCCGTCGTCGCCTTGACCGGGTCGGCGACGGCGACGATGCCGGCCAGCCTGCCGCCGATGGCGACGAACATCGCCGTCTTGCCCTCGCCCCGCAGCGCGTCCGCCGGCCCTGAAACCGAGCCCGTGTCGATGCCGAGATCGGCCATCATCGCCGGATTGCCGAGCGCGACCTTGCTGCCCGCCACCGTGCCGGAGACGCCCTTGCCGGTGACGGCCTCGAAGTCGCCGGCATCGGCTATCTTGATACCGCGGTCCGCCGCACCCTCGACGATCGCCTCGGCCAGCGGATGCTCCGAACCCTTCTCAAGCGAGGCGGCCAGCGCCAGAAGTTCGTTTTCCGCGATGCCGCCGGCGGGGACGACGTCGGTCAGCCGCGGCCGGCCCTCGGTCAGCGTGCCGGTCTTGTCGACGATCAGCGTGTCAACGGAAGCGAAGCGCTCCAGCGCCGCCGCCTCCTTGATCAGCACGCCGGCATGGGCGCCGCGTCCGGTCGCCGTCATGATCGACATCGGCGTCGCCAGCCCCAGCGCGCAGGGACAGGCGATGATCAGCACCGACACCGCCGAGACGATGGCGAAGATCAGGCTGGGCTGCGGCCCGAGGATCGCCCAGGCGGCGAAGGCGGCGAGCGCCACCAGCACGACGGCCGGCACGAAATAGAAGGAAACGCGGTCGGCCAGGCCCTGGATCGGCGCCCGCGAGCGCTGCGCCTTGGCAACCAGTTCGACGATGCGCGACAGCGTCGTCTCGGCGCCGATGCGCTCGGCGCGCATGACCAGCGAGCCGTTCTTGTTGAGCGTGCCGCCGGTCAGCGCGTCGCCCTCGGTCTTTTCGACCGGCAGCGGCTCGCCGGTGATCATCGATTCGTCGATCGCCGAGCGCCCCTCGAGCACGACGCCGTCAACCGGGACGGCATCGCCCGGACGGATGCGCAGCCGGTCGCCGGCCTTGACCGTATCGAGCGGCACGTCGCTCTCGGAGCCGTCGGCGCCGATCAGCCGCGCCGTCTTCGGTGCCAGGTCGAGCAGTGCGCGGATGGCCGAGCCGGTGCGCTCGCGGGCTCTGAGCTCCAGCACCTGGCCGAGGAACACCAGTGCCACGATGACGGCGGCGGCCTCGAAATAGACAGGCACGGCGCCGCCATGGCCGCGGAACTGGTGTGGAAAGATGTCCGGAAACAGCGTGGCGGCGACGCTGTAGAGGTAGGCCGCGCCGACGCCGAGCGAGATCAGCGTCCACATGTTGGGGCTGCGGTTGCGGATCGAGTCCCAGCCGCGATGGAAGAACGGGAACGCCGCCCACAGCACGACAGGGCTCGCCAGCGCTAGCTCCGCCCATGTCTTCGTGCGGTCGTCGATTAAGCTTTCGAAGCTCAGGCCGAGCATAGGCGCCATGGCGATGACGAGCAGGGGCAAGGACAGCACTGCGCTGACCCAGAATCGCCGGGTGAAATCGACAAGTTCGGGATTCGGACCCTCGTCGCCGGTCGGCACTCCCATCGGCTCCAGCGCCATGCCGCAGATCGGGCAAGCGCCCGGCTTGTCGCGGATGATCTCGGGATGCATCGGACAGGTGTATTGCGTGCCCTTCGGCATCGGCTGTGGTGCCGGCCGGTCGCCGAGATAATTGGCCGGCGCGGCCTCGAACTTGCCCTTGCAGCCGGCCGAGCAGAAGTAGAAGCCCTGGCCCTCGTGGCGGATAAAGTGTCTGGCGCTGGAGCGATCGACACTCATGCCGCAAACGGGATCGGTGGCGGTCAGGTATCTTTCCGGATCGGCGTCGAATTTCGAACGGCAGCCCTCGCTGCAAAAATGATGGATCTGGCCGCCATGCTCGGCGGTCGGCTTGCCGGCGGTCTGATCGACCGTCATGCCGCAGACCGGATCGCGGATGACCGCCTCAGCGGCAGGCGCGGTACCCTTCGCGGAGCAGCAGCCGCCGCCGTGCGCGTGGTGATCTTGGTCGGAATGGGCCATTGGGAATGCCTCTTATGTCGCGATCTGAGGCCGAGGTAGTGCTTCCAGTAACTGGAAGGTCAAGGGTCGGCCGTATTTTTTCCGCCAGGCAATTCCCGGCCGGTCGAGGCAGCGGAATCCCGTATTGTCGGCGTGTCCGTCCGCCCCATACCCAGCACCGCGAAAACGCGCTATAGACGCCGCCAAAAAGGCAAGGCCGACCCGGGCATATGGCAAAAATCTCCCTGAAACTCGACGAGTTGATCGACGGCGTGATGCTGCGCCACGACATGACGGCGCTCACCGCGGCCCATGCCGGCGACGGTTCAGGGCCGGCGACGCGCGCGGCCGTCCTGCAGCTGCTCAAGGCGCGGCTCGCCGGCGGCCGCAAGATCGCGGAGGCCATGCTCAGGGAGGACGGCGGCGGCACCGCCTGCGCCGCCCGGCTGTCGCACGTCATGGACGAGATCATCCGGGCGCTCTACGATTTCGCCGCCACCCACGTCTATCGCGTCAAGAACCGCTCCGCGGCCGAGCGCATGGCGGTGGTGGCGGTCGGCGGCTACGGCCGCGGCACGCTGGCGCCGGGGTCCGACATCGATCTGTTGTTCCTGCTTCCCTACAAGCAGACGCCTTGGGGCGAGCAGATCGTCGAATACATGCTCTACATGCTGTGGGACCTCGGCCTGAAGGTCGGCCACGCCACCCGCAACATCGACGAATGCCTCAGGCTGTCGCGCACCGACATCACGATCCGCACCTCGATCCTGGAGGCGCGTTTCCTGTGGGGCGAGCAGAAACTTTATGACGAGCTTTTGACGCGTTTCGACCATGAGGTGGTGCGCACCACCGGCCCCGAATATGTGCAGGCCAAGCTTGCCGAACGCGACGATCGCCACGCCAAGGCCGGAGAAAGCCGCTATCTGGTCGAACCCAACGTCAAGGACGGCAAGGGCGGGCTGCGCGACCTGCAGACGCTGTTCTGGATCGGCAAATACTTCTACCGGGTGCGCACCGGCGAGGAGTTGGTCGAGAAGGGTGTCTTCACCGAGGCCGAATACCGGGAATTCCTCAAGGCCGAGGATTTCCTCTGGGCGGTGCGCTGCCAGATGCACTTCCTCACCGGCAAGGCTGAGGAGCGGCTGCATTTCGACATCCAGCGCGAGATCGCCGAACGGCTCGGCTATACCAGCCATCCCGGCCTGTCGGCGGTCGAGCGCTTCATGAAGCACTACTTCCTCGTCGCCAAGGATGTCGGCGACCTCACCCGCATCTTCTGCGCCGCGCTCGAGGAAGAGCAGGCCAAGCACGTGCCTGGTTTCAACCGCATCTTCCTCACCTTCCAGCGTCGCAAGCGCAAGCTGGCCGGCACGTCCGATTTCATCGTCGACAATCACCGCATCAACGTCGCCGACGACATGGTGTTCGAGCGCGACCCGGTCAATCTGCTCAGGCTGTTCTGGTTCGCCGACAAGCATGGGCTGGAGTTCCACCCCGACGCGCTGAAGCTGCTCACCCGCTCGCTCGGCCTCGTCGGCAAGGCGCTGAGGCGCGACGAGGAGGCCAACCGGCTGTTCCTCGACATTTTGACCTCGGACCGCTACGCCGAGCTCAATCTCAGGCGCATGAACGAGGCGGGGCTGCTGAGCAAGCTGATCCCGGACTTCGGCAAGATCGTCGCCATGATGCAGTTCTCGATGTACCACCACTATACGGTGGACGAGCACCTGATCCGCTGCATCGGGGTGTTGGCCGAGATCGAGCGCGGCGACGGCGAGAAGGTGCATCCGCTGTCGCATTCGCTGATGCCGGGGCTGAAGAAGAGCCGCGAGGCGCTCTATGTCGCCGTGCTCCTGCACGACGTCGCCAAGGGGCGGCCGGAGGATCATTCGGAAGCCGGCGCCCGCATCGCGCGGCGCATCTGCCCGCATATGGGGCTGTCGGCCGCCGACACCGAGACGGTGGCCTGGCTGGTCGAGAACCATCTCGTGATGTCGATGACGGCGCAGACGCGCGACCTCAACGACCGCAAGACGATCGAGGATTTCGCCTCGATCGTGCAGTCGGTCGAGCGGCTGAAGCTGCTGTTGATCCTCACCGTCTGCGATATCAGGGGCGTCGGGCCGGGCGTCTGGAACGGCTGGAAGGGGCAGTTGCTGCGCACGCTGTACTACGAGACCGAGCTGCTCTTGACCGGCGGCTTCTCCGAAGTGTCGCGCGCCGAGCGCACTTCCGCTGCGCGCGAGCGGCTGGCCGAGGCGCTGGCCAACTGGCCGGCGAAGGAGCGCAAGCGCTATGTCGCCCAGCACTACGAGAACTACCTGCTGACCGTCGACCTCGCCGACCAGCTGCGCCATGCCGAGTTCGTCCGCGAGGCGGATGCCGCCGACAAGAAGCTCGCCACCATGGTCAAGACGCACGAGTTCGAGGCGGTGACCGAGATCACCGTCCTGGCGCAGGACCATCCACGCCTGCTGTCGGTGATCGCCGGCGCGTGCGCCGCCGCCGGCGGCAACATCGTCGACGCCCAGATCTTCACCACCTCGGACGGCCGGGCGCTGGACACGATCCTGATTTCGAGGGAATTCGACCTCGACGAGGACGAGCGCCGGCGCGCCGAACGGGTCGGCCGGCTGATCGAGGACGTGCTGTCGGGCAAGACCTGGCTGCCGGAAATGATCGAGA
This sequence comes from Mesorhizobium sp. M4A.F.Ca.ET.020.02.1.1, assembly GCF_004022645.1. Lineage (NCBI taxonomy): Bacteria > Pseudomonadati > Pseudomonadota > Alphaproteobacteria > Hyphomicrobiales > Phyllobacteriaceae > Mesorhizobium > Mesorhizobium sp. M4A.F.Ca.ET.020.02.1.1. The sequence continues at coordinate 6,223 of NZ_RZOI01000175.1, forward strand.
AGCGCACCAAGCCCAAGCGCGGCGCCAAGGTCTTCCGCATTCCGCCGCGGGCCGAGATCCGCAACACGCTGTCGAACCGCTTCTCGGTCATCGAGATCGAGGGGCTCGACCGGCCCGGCCTGCTCTCCGAGATCACCGGGGCGCTTTCCGATCTGTCGCTCGACATTGCATCGGCGCACATCACCACTTTCGGCGAGAAGGTCATCGATACCTTCTATGTCACCGACCTCACTGGACAGAAGATCGACAGCCCGACGCGCATGGCCACCATCCACAAGCGGCTGATCGAATCGCTCGAAGGCATCGCGCCGGAGCGCGGCGGCAAGTCCAAGGCCGCCGCCGAGTGACCATCACTTTGTCCCAATCGCACAGGCAGTCTCCCCGCGCATGAGCCTTGTCAAGAAATTCGCCACCGTCGCTTCCGGCACGCTGATGAGCCGCGCGCTCGGCTTCGGCCGCGAGATGCTGATGGCGGCGGCGCTGGGCACCGGACCGGTGGCCGACGCCTTCAACGCCGCCTTCCAGTTTCCCAACACCTTCCGCCGGCTGTTCGCCGAGGGCGCCTTCAACGCCGCCTTCGTGCCGCTGTTCGCCAAGGAGATCGAGACGCATGGCACCGAGGGCGCCAAGCGCTTCTCCGAGGAAGTGTTCGGCGTGCTGTTCACGGCACTGCTGGCGTTGACCATCGCCATGGAGTTCGCGATGCCGCTGATCGTGCGCTACCTGGTGGCGCCGGGCTTTGCCGACACGCCGGGCAAGTTCGAGACGACGGTCACGCTTGCGACCATCATGTTCCCCTATCTCATCTGCATGTCGCTCGGCGCCATGATGGCCGGCATGCTGAATTCGCTGCGCCGCTATTTCGCCGCGGCGGTGGCGCCGGTCTTCCTCAACATCATCCTGATCGGCGTGCTCGGCTACGCTTGGTACAATGGGCTGGATGCGCACGACGTCGGCTTCGGCCTGTCCTGGGGCGTGCTGGCGGCGGGGGTGGTGCAACTCGCCATCGTCTGGGTGGCGGTGCGCCATGCCGGCATCTCGATCGGCTTCCGCCGGCCGAAGATGACGCCGAGCGTCAAGCGGCTCCTGATCCTGGCGCTGCCGGCCGCGATCACCGGCGGCATCACCCAGATCAACCAGCTGATCGGCACGGCGATCGCCTCGGCGCAGGACAGCGCCGTGTCCTCGCTGGCCTATGCCGACCGCATCTACCAATTGCCGCTCGGCGTCGTCGGCGTGGCGGTGGCGATCGTCCTGTTGCCGGAACTGTCGCGGGCGTTGAAGTCGGGCAACCTGATCGAGGCCGCCAACCTGCAAAACCGCTCGGTCGAGTTCACGCTGTTCATGACTTTGCCGGCGGCGGCCGCGTTGTGGGTGATGTCGGAGCCGATCGTGCGGCTGGTCTACGAGCGCGGCGCCTTCGCCGCCAACCATTCGACGCCGATCGTGGCCTCGATCCTGGCGATCTTCGGTCTCGGCCTGCCGGCCTTCGTGCTGATCAAGGCCTTCACCCCCGGCTATTTCGCGCGAGAGGACACGCGCACGCCGATGATGTTCGCCGCCATCTCGGTCGGCGTGAATGTCGCCACCGCGCTGTCGCTGTTTCCGTCGATGGGCGCGCCGGGCATCGCGGTGGCGTCTGCGATAGCCGGCTGGGTCAACGCCATGATGCTGCTTGCCGTGCTGATCCGGCGCGGCCATTGGGGTCGCGACATTCCGCTGTTGAAGCGCATTCCCCGGCTGGTGCTGTCCGCCGTGATCATGGCGACCGCGCTTTACTTCGCGGAGCGGCATTTTGCGACGCAGATCGGACCCGGCTCACCGCTGGTCGTGAAAGCAACGACGGTGCTTGCACTGGTCGCGGGGGGTGCTGCGCTCTATTTCATCGCCGCCTTCGCGACCGGCGGCGCCGATTTCGGCATGATCCGCAGGAATGTGAAGCGCGGCGAGGCAAAGGCAGCGCCGCCGGTTACGGAACAGTCTCCAGATCCGTGAGCCTGAATTCGTCGGCCGTGGAAAGCATCGGAACGGCGTAGTGGCGTGCGCAAGCGTAGTGGAAACAGTCCGCCAGGTTCAGTCGGATGGCGTTGTTGCGAAACCGCGACGCGGCCTCGATGGATAGCGATGCCGCGTCCAGCGCCGGCGGCAGCTCGCGCAAGGCAATTGCGCGCTCTTCAAGAAAACGGGTCACAATCTCAGCGCTTCTGGCAACCGGTATTGCCAGCTTTTCCGGCCGGGATAGGGCCATTGAGGCTTCCCAGACCGCGATTGCGGAGGTGAATGGAGCCGAGGCGTCCACGACCGCTTGCGCGCAGCGTTCGGCCTCAGCTTCATTGCTCAGCATCGCAACGATAGCGGCTGCATCGACGAACATCAGTCCTCGCCGGACAGTTCATCATAGACCGAGCGGGGCAACGGCCTGCGCGCCTGCTCGCCCAACTCAATTCCAAACTCGGCCCTCAGCCGGGCTGCCGTCTCCAACGGCGTCTCGCGGTTGCGCCGCCGTTCGAGGGCTTCGCGCATGGCGATCACGATGGCCTCGGTGATGCCGACGCCCTCAGCTTTGGCGAAGGCGCGGGTTAGCCTGTCGGCTTCCTTGTTGTTGATATTGATGGTCATGACTACATTCTTTCATGTAGCTTGAAACATGTAGCCACCGCATGCCAATGTCAATAGCCCGTTAATCGGCACGTTGGGTGCCTCTTGATCGGATGCCGGGCTTCGTCCATAAGCGCGCCCGTCGAAAGACTTTCGCCGCGCGCGAAACGGCCCTCCACAAGCCAATGAGGAAAAAATGTCAGCCTTCAAGCCACTCGTCTTTTCGGGCGTCCAGCCGACCGGCAACCTGCATCTCGGCAATTATCTCGGCGCCATCAAGAAATTCGTCGCCCTCCAGGAACAGTCCGACTGCATCTATTGCGTCGTCGACCTGCATTCGCTGACGGCGCAGCTCGTCCATGACGACCTTGCCGACCAGACCCGCTCGATCACCGCCGCCTTCCTCGCCTCCGGCATCGACCCCAAGAAGCACATCGTCTTCAACCAGTCGCGGGTGATGCAGCATGCCGAGCTTGCCTGGATCTTCAACTGCGTGGCGCGCATCGGCTGGATGAACAAGATGACGCAGTTCAAGGACAAGGCCGGCAAGGACCGCGAGAACGCCTCGCTCGGCCTGCTCGCCTATCCAAGCCTGATGGCGGCCGACATCCTGCTTTACCGCGCCAC
>NZ_RZOI01000176.1:0-9395 GCF_004022645.1 Mesorhizobium sp. M4A.F.Ca.ET.020.02.1.1
GCGTTCGCCAAGAATGGTCACGATGGCGTCGTCGACCGTCGGCAGGAACTTGAGAGGATTGACCTCGGAGGCGCCAACCATCGTCTGGGCGACACGCGCGTTTCCCTTTTCCTCCGAGCGCTTGCGCAGAAGCTGCATCAGCCCTTCCATCATCAGCCGGTACTCGCGCCCGAACTTCGCCATTTCGGCGATCGCGTCGCGGCCGGGAAAATCGGCTTCCTCGACGCCCATGCCGCGCAGGAATGCGTTGCGAAGCGCCATGTCTGACTGTGACGGCGCCGCTGCCGGCGCACGCGCCGGTCTCGAGCCGGAGGCCACACGCGGCGGGGGAGGGGGCTCGGCTGCCTGCACCGGCAAATCCCATGGATTTGCCGGTTGCGGTCTTTCGGCGGCGCGTTCGCGCTCGCCCGCTGGCCAGCCGCCATTTGCCGGACCCGATGGCGTGGCCGGTCCGAAGCCGAAATCGTCTTGGATGGGCGACGGCTTTGCCGGAACGGGTTCGGCCATGCCGTTGAGGGATGGCACCGGATCGAGGCTGAACGGGTCGTCGAAGGCTTGAGAGCTGCCCTGGTTTGCGTTGGCACGTTCGAACGCCCCCGGCAGCGGCTGCTCGAACGGGTTCGGCAGCTCGGCCGGACGCGGCCGTCGCGGCTCCTCTTCGGCCCTGGCCGAAAAGAAATCGTCGTTGCCGATGCTGACCGGCGCGCGAGACGCCGGCGGCGACCGTTCGGCGACAGGCTGGCTGGTGGCCGGCGGCTGCATGGCCGGCGCCTGCAGGTCGACATGGAGTATGTAGTCGCCGAGCCTCAGCCGCATGCCGCTTTGCAGGCGTGCCGACCTGCCGGCGCCGAGCGGGCTGTCGGAGTCGTTTATGAACAGTCCACTGCTCGAGGTGTCGGTGACGAAATAGCCGTCCTGCCCGCCGGTGATCTTGCAATGGGCGCGCGAGACGAACATGTCCGGATCGTCGATCTGCCAGCCGGCGTCGGCGCTGCGGCCGATCACCAGTTCGCCCTCGTCCAGCCGGGTCTGCCTTACCGCCTGGGTGCGTGGCCCTTGCTCCAGCGTCAGCAGCAGACTCATGCCGCGACCTCCGCTATCTCCGGCCGCCATCCGACGATCGTGCGCAGCCGCAGATCGTCAGCATCTCCCCTTTCGGGGGGCCGCGCAAGCCAGGCGGTCCGGCCAAGCTGGACGGTTCCGACGCGAGGCGGCGGCACGGCCTCGCGAGCGAGCACGATACGCAGGTCGACGTCGAGCGTTTCCCCGATCATGTCGCGAACCGCGTGCTTGAACAGCGTCAGCCGCCGGCTGCCCGGCAGAAACGACTTGAAGTCCTCCAGGCCGAGGGGGCCGACGCGCAGCTCGATCCTGCTCTGGCGGCTGAAAACGCGCGGGCCGATCGTCGCCCCGCGGCCGAGGGCCGCGTAGGCCTTGGCCAGGCGGCTCTGCAGCGCGGTCGGCACCGATATCCAAGCGGCGACGAACTCCTTGACCTGCACCGGCACCTTGAAGGCTTCGGCGAGATACAGGGTGAGCCGTTCCGGACCGTCGACCTGGCTGGCAAGCGAAGCGGCCTGGCGCAGCTTGACGGTGTCGAGTTCGGGGTCCTGGGTGCCGGGAAGGCCAATGCCGGCCATCGCCTCGAGCATTGCGCGGACGCGGCCGCCGACAGCGCGTTCGACCTGCACTCCCGGGTGGGCATCCGCCCAAGCCCGGTAATACAGGGCAATCATGCGATGCTGGAGGATGTTGACGAAGTCCACAAAGGTCGTGTCGCTGGTCTGCCTGGCATCGGCGCCGGTGAACCAGCGCTGCGACAGGCGATCAAGCACCCAGCGGGTCAGATGCAGCGGCAGCGGACCTTCAGGTCCCATCAGGCCGAGATTTGCAACCGTGACCCGCGCCGGCGTGTTGTCGGCGGCTTCCTGAAAGTCCACCACGTCCCTGGCCGAGAAGCTCAGGCGCACATGCTGTCCGAGTCTTGCCGGCTCGCGTTCCAACCGGCCGGAATGGCCGAATAGGCCGCCCCTGCGTTCGAGCCGGCGCAGCAGCTCGAAGAAGTCGAACGATTGGGACAGGCCCTCGCTCCGGCCCGATCCGATGCTGCCTAGATCAGGTAGCGATTGCCGGGCGTCATCGGCCATGGCACATCCTCCTGCTTCTGCAGCAGCCGCGTGCGGGTCCGCACAAAGCCGTTTATTCCGGCATGGCGGGCGAACAGCCGCGCGAGCAAGGCCGAAAGCAGCAGGGTGCTTTGTCCCGCGAGCACGGACTGGTCCACATGCAACGTTACTTCCGTGCCCCGCCCGAAGCACATCGGCCCGTCGATCTGCAGTCGTTCGATGACCGGGCGCGAGTCGATGCGCACGATCGAATGCACGTTGCGGGCGAGACCCGGATCGCCGCGGTCGGCATAGAGGTCGAGCAACGCATGGAGCGGATCGACACCGCGACCTTCCTTGGCAAGGCTGAGGAAATTGAGCCCGAGCTGGGCCACCAGCCGCCAGGCGAGATTGTCGGCCCTGAATTCACCCTCGGCGCCCGCCGGCAGCGCCGCCGGGATCGCCGGCTGCGGCGGACGCAACGCGCCGATGAGCCTGACCGCCTCGACCGGGTCGCCCGTCTCCAGCGTCAGCGTTGGATTGTCGTCGAGGATCGGCAGGTCGCGATTGGTGCAAAGCGCCATGATGTCGAGGCGCCTCAGAGGTCGGTTCGCCGGGCTTGCGATGGGACGCGAAACGGCCAGGAAGACATCGTCCCCGGTGTAGGAGGTGCGGGTCAGGCCATCGCGCCGCTCATCCTCGGTGGGCCGGCGCGGCCGGCGCTCGGTGGAGTAGACCCAGCCGCTGCCGCGGTTTTGCCCCAGGCTGAAGAGCTCGGGTATTTCGGCGTCGCTGCCCTCGCTCTCGGCGTCCTCGACCCGCGTGACCCGATAGATCTCGAAGTCGCGCGCCCGCGTACGGTCGGCATGCAGTACCTGCCGCGTCCGGCGGGGATCGAGCTCGACGATGTTGCACTCGCGCTCGAAGAGATTGATGATCGGGGTTACGAAGAGCTCGAAATCGGCGGGCGTAAGGTCGGCAAGCTCAGGTACGGGCCGCCGGAACAGGAAAATGACCTCCAGCCCTCCGTCGCATTTGCGCACCACCGGGTTCAGGCCAGAAACCCGCACATAGTGGAAGCGCTCGGGCATCATGAAATATTCCCGCAGCAGGCGGTAGCCTTCGAATGTCGGACGGGTACGCGGCATCAAGGCTTCGTCGTCGCGAATGCCGACCATTTCGGGTTCCGGCAGCGGCGATATCGGGTTGGTCTTGCCCTCGGTGCGCGCGCCAACCGCCGAACAGGCGCCGAAAATGGCGTCAAAAATCAGCGGCGCCTTACTGCGGCCGGCAAGATAGAGATCAAGCTGGTCAAGCGCGAGTTCGTTGAATTTGCCTTTGCCGGTGCGGGTGAGCGCGATGCGCAGCGCCGCTTGGCCGGCCACGCCGCCGACCGGCCCGATGCCGGCCGCCGCCAGTCCGCTGCGATCCTGGAAATAGCTGACCGAGCTGATCTCGATCGGCCACAGCGTGATCTCCTGGGCGGTGGTGAAAGTGCAGCGTGTCGACAGGCCAGGCTGGAGGCCGGAGACCAGCCGGGTGTCGCGCTTCACGACGTGGCCCGCAATCATCGACTGGACCTGCTGGCCGGGTTTCAGCACTGCCATGGCGGTCGCCGGCGCCGGCGTGACCAGATCGGGATAGAGGACGTCGAGCACGGCGCGTGAAAACCGCGAGCGCTCGGCATCGACTTTTAGCCGCGTGCGCGCGGCAAGAAAAGCAACCCCGTCCAGCAGGCGCTCGACATAGGGATCCGGACACGGCACCGTATCGAGCGAAAGGTTGCGAGCTATCGCCGGATGCATGTCGGCGAATTCCGCGGCGAGCCCGCGGATATGGGTCAGTTCTTCCTCGTAATATTCTACGAAGACCCGATCCATCTCAGCTTTCCCTGAATTCGGTCCGCGCCAGGCCGTTGTCGAGATTGATCGTTGTGCGAAGGCGCAGCCGTTCCGGCGTCGGCGTCATGATCAGCACCGCGTCTATCTCGATCTTCAGACCCACACTTTTGTCGCCAAGGGTCACCGTGACGGTCGTCGCGCTTTCCTTCAGGCGCGGTTCGAACGTGGCAAGCACCGAACGGATCTCCCGCGCCAACGTATCGCGGTCGAAGTCTCGCGACGAACGGCCGGAGAAGGAAGGCACGCCGTAATTGATCACGCTTCGGCGCACTTCCGGAAAATCAGCCAGCGAAGGCGGGTCGTCCATCGCCTGCTCCCGCTCGAGATCGGTCAGCAGCGGAACGGATTCGAAGCGCTCGGTGTTGAACAGGGCCTCGATGTCTCGCCGCACGGCCTCTCTCAGCACGCGCGCCGACACCACCACACCGCGGCTTTCGATCTCCGCACGGTGCTCGTCCTGAAAGATCAGCCGGTGCAGGCGCCGCTTCTGGTCCGGTGTCAGCTCCGCATCGGCGTCGATCGCGCGCGCGCTCCCGGCAAGAAATGTCTCCAGCCGCTCCGCGCCAAGCTCGTCCTGCAACAGCCGGCGCAGCCCGTCTATCTCGGAGGTAAGCCCGGGCAGGTCGTTGACGAGGCGGTCCCAAAGAGAAGGCTGGACCGCCTCGCGCGTCGCTCGCGAACTGCCGGCAAGCCGCGGCTTGTTCGCGCCGGGCCGCCGGACCTCACTTGCCGACATAGACATCCATTTCGATTTCGTCGTCCTTGTCGTAGACGAACTTGATCTTCTTGTAGGCGAAGCTGACTTCCTCCTCGATCAGGTCTTCCTCGTCCTCGGCCTGCGACATGTCGTATTCCATGATCGAGGCGTCGGTCAGCGTCACGACCAGATAGTCGCTCGTCTCGCCGTCTATGGTCCGGCGCGCGGAAAACACCACTTCGTCGAGAGCCTTGTTCTCGAACAGCGCCTTCTTCAGATAGGGCGAGGACTTGTCGTAGTGCTTGGTGAACTTGATCATCCCCAAGGCCACACGACCGCGGCGCGAGAGCGAATTCGGATCGTACGGCGCGACCATCTTGTAGTCGACACCATGGATTTCGATCTCGTCCTCGTGGCCGTCTCGTACGCTCGGACCCTTGATATCCGGAACTTTCAGGAAGCCATCGATCTTCACAGGCATTGTCTTTCTCCACCGCTCTCAAACGAAACAAGATCACATTGCTGCAGTTCAACCCTTCACTGACGGGAGTTCTGACACCAGCCGGAGCGAAGCGTTGATGCCCTCCAACTGATAATGCGGGCGCAGATAGAAGCGGGCATTGTAATAGCCCGGCCGGCCCTCCACGCTGTCCACCTGCACCTCTGCCGCGGCAAGTGGGCGCTTGGCGCGCGCCTTGTCGTCGGCGAAGGCCGGGTTGGCCAACACGTAGCGATTGATCCACTCGGTCAGCCAGATCTGCATGTCCGAGCGCTCCTTGAACGACCCAATCTTGTCGCGCGCAATTGCCTTGAGGTAATGCGCGAAGCGCGACACTGGGAAAAGGTAGGGCAGGTTGGCGCTCAGGCGTTCGTTCGACTGCGCATCGGGATCGACCAGGCGACCGGCGCGCGTCTCGTCATCCTGCAGCGAATGGGCACCGATGAAGGCCGCGAGGTCGGTGTTCTTCCGGTGCAGGATAGGCATCAGACCGAGCTTGGCCAATTCCGCCTCGCGGCGGTCGTCGATGGCGACTTCCGTCGGGCACTTCATCGCGATCGATCCGTCGTCGGTCGGGAAGGCGTGCACCGGCAGGTTGAGCACCGTGCCGCCATTCTCGACGCCGCGGATCTGGGTGCCCCAGCCATAGAGTTTGTGGCTGCGGTTGATGTTGACGCCCATCGGGAAGGCGGCGTTCATCCAGACATATTTGTTGTGGTCGCCCTGCACCTCCTCCTCGAAGGTGAAACCCTTCACCGGGACGGTCTCGGTGCCGTAGGGCAGCCGTGCGAGCACACGCGGCATGGTCAGGCCTATGTAGCGCGCATCCTCGCTCTCGCGCAGCGACTGCCACGAAGCGTAGGCCGGGTTGTTCACAATCATCTGAAGGTCCTGCGGGTTCGGCAGTTCCTGCCAGCTGTCCATGCGGAACAGGCGCGGCGAGGCGGCCGCGATGAACGGCGTGTGCGCCGAGGCGCAGATGCCCGAGATGTTGCGCAAGAGGCCGACGTCGCGCGGATGGTTCGAGAATTCGTAGGCGCCGACGATGCAGCCGATCGGCTCGCCGCCCAGCATCGAATACTCGTCCGTGTAGACCTTCTTGAAGATCGGGCTCTGATCCCACATCTGGCCTTCAAAATCCTCGAGGGTGTCGGCCAGCTGCTCCTTGGAGATGTTCATCACCCGGATCTTGAGATGCTTGGCATCGGTCTCGGTGTTGTTGATGAGATACCAGAGGCCGCGCCATGTGCCTTCCATTTCGCGCACTTCCGGCGCGTGCAGGATCTCGTTGACCTGCGTGGTCAGCATCTTGTCGATGCCGGCGATCAGCGACTTGATCGACTTGATCGCATTGGACGAGATGGTGGTGGTCTCGGAGCGGGATTGCGCCGCCAGCGCGAGATTGCGGACGAGCTGCTGCAGCTTCTCGCTGTCGTCCTTCTTGACCTTGAAATCCTTCTCAAGGAGCCCGCTGAACTCCCCCAGGTCAATGGCTTCGGCCTCGGCGGTGACGGCTGCGGTCTTTTGCTGTTCGGCCATGACTTATTCCCCAACCTTGTCGTCGTCAGACATTGCCTGGCTGGCGATCTTGCTCAGAAGCGGCTCGTTGTTGAGAAGCTGCGCGATGCGCTTTTCGGCGTCGACACGGCCATCCATGAAGCCGAGCAGTTCCTCGAGCTGGCGACGCATCTTGAGGATCTCGGCGAGTTGCGGGACCTGCTCGGCGATCTTGTCCGGCGCGAAATCGCCCATCTTGGTGAAGGTGAGATCAAGCGCCAGTTCCTCGTCCTTCTCGGCGCCTTCCGCTTGCGGCAGCGTATTCTTCACCCGCGCCTTCACGCGTGGCCCGAGCGCCTCCATGAACTTGGGGAAGCGGTTGGCGTCGGTCTCGACGAAGGCACGGTCCAACAGCGACTTTGAAGCTTCCCTGGTTTGCGAAGCGCCGGAAAGGTCGGCCATCACGCCCATGACGAACGGCAGTTCTATCGTCGTCGGGCTGCCGTAGGTTTCGACGTCGTAGGCGATCTGCACCCGCGGCGCGCGATTTCGTTCGATGACCTTCGCTTTGCTTTCGGCTGGCATGTGTTGCTACCTTTCATCCTTCTGGGCCGTCTTTTTGGCATCGGGAACGCCGGCCAGAAGCCGGAACTCCTTCAGCCCCGACGGGGCGAGATCTTCCATCAGTTCAACAAAATCCATGTGCACCATGCGGCGCACACGGCGGGCGAGATGCGGGATCGGGCTCGACGGCTCGGTGCGGTCATAGAAGGCGACGACAAGGTCGAGGCACTTGACCACGTCATCGCGCGAGGAAATCCGGTCGGGCAGCCCGGTGCTCTGTTCCGCGTAGCTTGCGACACTTGCCATCGTATCGGCTCCATGACCGTTTCGGACGGGCGTTGCCGGTTCCGCCGGCGGCGGGGAGGGTTTCGCCGCGCCGTTCGCCACGGCGCCGGCAGCCGAATTGCGCTCCAGGGTCGTCAGCAAACGCTGCAGGAACCGTTTCAATTCCGGGACGGCGGGACCGTTGCCTTCGATGCGGGCGTTGAGCGCGGTCTCGACGGCATCGAGGGCCGCGATTGCCGCGCGGGCGTCGCCCAGCAGCGACGTCATCGCCTCGCCGGCCTGATCGATCTGCGCCGCGCATCCGCTGCGCACCCGGTTCAAGAGCTGGCTGTGGGCGCTCGCAAGCGCTGCCTTTTCGCTCGCATTCAGCCCAGAGGCCGCTTCCTGGAGCATGACGCGCTCGTCGAGGGCGCCTTGTTCCAGGTCGCGCCCGCTGATCGGCCCGATCGGGCGCGGCGCGAAAAAGATCATCTGCCGCAGGTCCGCCAGCAGGCCTTCCTGGCCGTTCTGGAGATCGAGCAGGGCGTTGATGCGACGCAAGGCCGCGTCGCGCGGCGTTGCACCGGATCGCAGCGCCGGGTGCAGGGTCTCCCAGTGGGCGTCGAACGTCTGCGCAACCAGGCTCAGACCGTCGGCCAGTCCGGCCAGCCGGTTTTCATTGGCCAGGGCGCGCGTGACGATGACCAGAAGGCGCAGATCCCGGCCGCGCGGACGCAACTCCTCGGCCTTGGCAAGCACGGCGGGCCAGTCGATCGGAATGATCGCTTCCGCGGACGGCTTGTTGCGGTCGTCATACTCGACTTTGGTCTGCTGTTCGGTCAGGCGCTCCAGCTCATGGAAGGCCGGGTCGTTGCGCAAATCCTCACCTGACGGATTCTCACCGTCGAGAGGATTCAGCCAGAGTGCGAGATCAATCACACCAACCCCCAGGAGCGGCCTTGAGACCTTGCGTGACGCAAGGTTATCACAGTGCGTCACTTTATCACAATTCAAGGACTGCTCAAAAACTAACGGAAGCTAAACGCGACCGTTCTGTCGCCGAAACCCATGGCGTCATTGTCCGGCGCTGTATGTGAAATGCATCGCATAGGCGAGGGCAATTTCGTGTTTGTTTGCCTGGGGATGCGGGGCTTTCCCTGAAACGGAAGATGCTAGGCGAATCGGGCATCGAGGCGCATCATCCATCACATGCTTTGTCAACCTGCCGCTTCTATGGCAGGGTATCGGCTGGCTGATTTCGGGAGCAGGTTCGATGGAACAGCGCCGGTCATCGCAGAGCTTCAAGCGCAAGGAACTGGTCGCCAAGCTCAATGCCACGGGGGTGCGCGCCTTCAAGGCCGCGGCCGACACGGCCAAGCTGCGCGGCAATCCCTATGTCGAACTCGTCCATTTCATTCAGCAACTGGTGCTGTCGGAGCGCTCGGATGTGCAGATGATCGTCGCCGATGCCGGGCTGGATGCCAGCCGGCTGACGGCGGACATGACCCGTGCCATCGACAAGCTGCCCTACGGCGCCACCTCGGTGGAGGAATTCTCCGACCACATCTTCCACGCCATCCAGGAAGGCTGGAACCTCGCGACGCTGGAGTTCGGCGTCGAGGAGGTGCGCAGCTCGCATATCCTGCTTGCCTGCCTGAAGACGCCGGTGCTGGAGGGCCTGGTTTCGAAGATCAGCGCCGAGTTCGACCGGATCGATGCGGACGGCGTCATTTCCCGCTTCGCCGATGTCATGGAAGGTTCGCTGGAGGCCGGCGCTGCCCCGGCCGCCACGGAGACGCCGATGAAACACGGCCCCGGCGGGGATTCGGCGCTGGCGAAATATGCCACCGACCTGACGCAGCGCGCCC
>NZ_RZOI01000177.1:0-9319 GCF_004022645.1 Mesorhizobium sp. M4A.F.Ca.ET.020.02.1.1
TCTCAAGGCTACCGGCGCCAACTCCGACCAGGCCGCCGGCATCAACATCGTGCGTCGCGCGCTGCAGGCTCCGGCCCGCCAGATCGCGGCCAACGCCGGTGCTGAAGCCTCGATCGTTGCCGGCAAGATCCTCGACAACAAGGGCGCCACCTTCGGCTACAACGCCCAGACCGGCGAGTATGGCGACATGATCGCCATGGGCATCGTCGACCCGGTCAAGGTCGTGCGCACCGCCCTGCAGGACGCGGCCTCGGTCGCTGGCCTGCTGGTCACCACCGAAGCCATGATCGCCGAAGCTCCGAAGAAGGAAGCTGCCGGCGGTATGCCGGGCGGTATGCCGGGCGGTGGCATGGGTGGCATGGGCGGCATGGACTTCTAAGAAAGTCCATAAAGCACGCCCATCACCTTACGTTGCTCAAGCCCGCAAGCGGGCTTGAGTGGCGGCATGGACTTCTAAGAAGTCCATAAAGCACGCCCATCACCTTACGTTGCTCAAGCCCGCAAGCGGGCTTGAGTGGCGGCATGGACTTCTAAGAAGTCCTGTCCCATCACGAATAGTGAAGGGCGGCAGAAATGCCGCCCTTTTTCGTTAGGCTCGCTTGATTTTGCACTCGGTGACCTTCGCCACGGAATCGACTCCCGCCCGCATCGTCGAGACCATGGTTATGTGAAGGAATAGGGCCTGGCGCGAAAAGCCGCCGCGCTGAGGCCCAGCCCGGCGAAGCGCTGCCGCCAGTCATCAAAGCCGGGGACCCGAAGGGCGACGGCGGCTGGCTCGGCCAGTTCATAAAGCTGGCCGTGTCGGAGGTCGCGGAAAAGCGGGCCGGCAGCGAGACCGTCCTCACCAAGCTCAGCGAGCTGATGTTCGTCGATGTTCTGCGCCGCTATGTGGAATCGCTGCCGCCGCAGCACACGGGCTGGCTGGCCGGCCTGCGCGATCCGCACCTGGGCAAGGCGCTGGCGCTGATCCATGATCGACCGGCGCATAACTGGACGGTGGGGCGCTAGCGAGGGAAGCCGCGCTGTCACGCACCGTGCTCGCCGAACGCTTCACCAGGCTCGTCGGCATGCCGCCGATGCACTATCTCGCCAAATGGCGGATGCAGATCGCTTCGGAATTGCTCAGCGCCGGCAACAGCAGCGTCGCCAACATCGCGGCGGAGATCGGCTACGAATCCGAGGCAGCGTTCAGCCGCGCCTTCAAGAAGGCGATCGGCGTCCCGCCCTCGGCCTGGCGGCTTGGCGTTCGGCCTACGCCCGGTTCCGGAAGCCATGAGGCTTCCGAACCCGAAGGCGAACCGGCCGTGGCAGCGAACTAGCGATCCGTCAGCGCCAGCTTGGCGCCTAGCATGACGAAGGCTCCGGCGAAGGCGCGGCGCATCCAGGTCAGCACCTTAGGCCGCGACACGACATGGCTGCGGATCGACGCGGCGAAGATGCCGTAGCCGACAAAGACGATGAAGGTGACGAGCATGAAGACGCCGGAGAGCTCCAGCATCATCGACAAGGCGTTCGGCTCGGTGGTGCTGACGAATTGCGGCAGGAAGGCAAAGAAGAAGATCGACAGCTTCGGGTTGAGGATGTTGATGAGGATGCCGGACGTGATCACCTTGCCGGCCGAGCGCGGCGCGAGGTTCTCGTCGACGCTGAGACCGCCCCCCTCCTTCAGTGTGTTCCAGGCCATGTAAAGCAGATAGGCGACGCCGAGATATTTCAGCGTCTCGAAGGCGACGGCGCTGGTGTGCAGCACGGCGGCGAGGCCGGTGATGGCGGCGGCCATATGCGGGATGATGCCCAGCGTGCAGCCGAAGGCGGCGATGATCGAGGCGCGCGCGCCACGCGAGAGGCCGGCGCTCAGCGTGTAGAGAACGCCAGTGCCCGGCGAGGCGACGACGATCAGCGTCGTCAACAGGAATTCGATGCTCAAGGCTTGTTCCTCCGCGGCCCCTGCCAGGCGGGAAGGTACCGAGCCGATTGAGGCGGGGCAAGCGGGGTAGGAGAGCAATCTCCCGCCTTGTGGGGGAGACCAACAAGCGGCAGCCCATGCGCCTGGCGAGCCATCAGGCAGTCGTCGCCGCCGGGCACGCAGGCACGGCAGACGTCGGGGCGGAGTTCGTAGATGCCGCAGGCCGTGTGCTTGCCGATCTCGCCGGTCAGCGCCGCACAGCGCACGCCGTCGCAACGCATGCCGGACAGGTCGGCCGACACGTATTTCTCGGGAATGCGGTCCAGCCGTTCATCCGCCTCGGTGGAGAAGCGCGGCCATGCGGCCGAATAGGAACAGCAGGCGCCGCAGCTCTGGCAATCGAAAAGCATGCCATCGACGGCGAGCGGCCAGGCCAGACCGGCGGCCGCGCCGGAGGGCCGGCTCAGGTCTCCACGATCCGCGTCACTCGGCAAGGCCGCTATTTCTTCCCTTTGGTCTTGCGGGGCGGTGTTTGCGCCGGCGCGTCGAACAAATCGGATGCGCTCGGCTTGTCGACCTTCGGCGCGGCAGCCGGCTTGGCCGGCTTTGCGGCGGCGGGTGACGCCGGCTGGTGCTTGGCGGAGAATTTTATGGCCATGTCAGTCCTCGTCAGCAAAACGCGATGACGGCGCCCGCGGATTGCGCAGGCGGCCGATGAGCGCCGAAACCGCCGTGATGTTCATTTCCTCCGGCGACCAGTTCCTGGCTTCCACGAGGTGATGCGGCGCCAGTTCGCGATGCGTGCTGCCGCTATAGGCGGCGTCCGGATGTGTCACGCGCTCATGGGTTTTGCCGTCCTCGCGCACATATTCGATCAGATAGTTGGGGCATTCGGCGCGGCTGCGCACACCGACCCGCACCTGGGCATCGCCATGGGCGCGCTTGCAGCGTTCCAGTTTTTCCAGCACGCGCCGGACATATTCGACCGGCTTGTCCAGGACATCGACCATATCGGCAATCGTCGAATCGGCGGCGATCGGCGTTGGCGGGACGCGCTTGGTGGCCATCAGCGTTTGCCCGTGCGTTTCGGCAAAGCGGCAAGGGCGGCGGCGGCCACCCTGTGCTCGGCTTCCTTTTCCAGCCGTAGCTCGCGCAGCCGCGCGGTCTTGGCCTCGCGGGCCTGGCTGGCGGCATCCTGCTCGGAAACGATGCGACTGAGCGACATCGACTGGGTCCTGGCCCGGCTGAAAAGCGATTCAGCCTGGTCGCCCCGGGTCTTCGAAGTGAGGGACAAAATCTTCTCCTGGTCCGGCGCATCCATAGGCCGGCGCGACGGTGCTTTAGCACATCCCAATCGGCCTGCGACGCACAATTCAGTCCCCAAACGCAAAAAAGGGCGTAAGCATTGCCCTCTTCGTCGTGGCGGTCCATGCTGGCGCACCGTCAGGGTTGAATTGCGACCCAAAAAAAATTGCAAAATGCGGGAACCATCTTGGCATCCGCGCATTTTGGTACGGTCAGCAATTCATGAAAGCAATTTCAGGAAAAGGCTGGCACAAAGGACGCCTCCCGCGCGATAAAAGGTGCGAGGGGCGTTCTTTTTTGTCTGGCGCCTCACATGATCACGCTCATCATCGGCAGGACCTCGTAGCGGAAGCCGCGCCCCGAAAGCACGACCGGGTCGGCGTCAGTCACTGCTCGTGCCTCGGCCTCGCCGCCGACGCGCAGGATGCAGAGGCCCCAGGGCCCGGCCGGGTCGGCGACCGGACCGGCGATCAGCATCGTGCCCTGACGAAGCTGATCGCGCAGGTATTCAGCATGGCGACCCATCAGCGCCCTCTCCTCCTCGGTCAAGGTGAAGGCGAAATCCGGGCGCGGCGGGATCAGCCGGCAATGGAACACGCCGGGCGCCTTGACCCCGGCCTCGCCGGCGAGGAAAGCGCCGAGCCAGCCGAGCACACGCTCCCAGCCCTGGCCGTGATCGCGGCAGGAGTCGTGACGCGGGCCAGAACCTTCGTGGCGCAGGGTGAGCCAGGTCCCGGTCCCGATCGCCTCCAGCGTGTAGGTGACGGTCGTCACGTTGTCGCCGTCCCATGGCGCCTTCCAGGTCATCACAAGGCGGTGCGGCGGCTCGACCTCGAGATATTCGCCCTGGACGTGGAAATCACGGCCGTCGGCGCCCTTGCCCTCGGAGCGCCAGGCGCCGCCCGGCCGAACGTCGGCAGTGTGCTTTGTGGTGCGGTACATGTTGTCGGCACCCCACCAGAGCGGGATCTGGTCCGCGGCGGTGATCGCGCGGAACACCCGCTCCGGTGGCACGGCGATCGTCACCGTCGCCAGGATGGTGCCCGCCGAAACGTCGGCTATTGCGCGTGGTCTCTCATTGCCCGCCATCACTCGTCCTCCAGATAGGATTTCAGGTTGCCGAGGCTCGCCTGCCAGAAGTCGCGATAAGGCATGATCCAATCGGCGACGTCCTTCAGTTCCGCCGGCTCCAGCCTATAGAGCCGCTCGCGGCCGCGCTTCTGCTCGGAGACGACGTTGAGCTCGCGCAGGATGCGCAGATGCTTGGAGATCGCCGGCCGGCTCTGCGAGAAGGCAGAGGCCAGTTCGTTGACGGGCGCCGGCCCCTGCCGCAAACGGTCGAGGATGGCGCGACGCGTCGGATCGGCGATGGCGCGGAAAACGGAGCGGTCGGGATCAGCCTGCGGCATGATACGTATCCATTTGGTTACGTATTATGCCGGACCGGCGCTGCGGTCAATTCTCTTGAAGAGATATGGCATGCCGCCGTCGTGGTCAGTCCTGTTCGTGAGGGCCTGGCTCCGGCCACGTCTCCTTAGCCGCCTCCGTATACCAGTGCCGCATCGCAGGCGTGGAAAGCACGGCGTCGACATAGGCGCGGATATCCGGCGCCAGCTCGCCGCCATAGGTGTCGAAACGGGTGACGATCGGCGCGTACATGGCATCCGCGGCGGTGAAATGACCGAACAGGAACGGGCCGCTCACGCCATGTTCAGCCCGGCATTGCCGCCAGATCGCCTCGATGCGTGCCCGTTGCGTGTCGCCCTCGGCGTCGAGCGGCTTGTGGCTCTTCGGTCGACGCAGGTTCATCGGCCAACCGTAGCGGACCTCGCGAAAACCGGAATGCATCTCGGTCGCCACCGAGCGTGCCAGCGCGCGGGCACCGATGTCGTCCGGCCAGAGCTTTTTCTGCGGAAAGAGATCGGCAAGATATTCAAGGATGGCAAGGGTTTCCCAGACAATCCTGCCATTGTGATTCAAGACCGGCACCAGACCGGTTGGCGACACTTTGGCGAGATTGGCAAAGGTCTCGGGCGTGCGCAGGCGCACGAAACTCTCCTCGAACGGGATCTCCAGATGCCGCATCGCCACCCATGGCCTGAGCGACCAGGAGGAAAAGCATTTGTTGCCGATGAAGAGCGTGAATTCAGCCATGGTTGTTCCCATATTGCCCGCGCATTCGCAGGCGCACCCTACCCGCCTGCTTGCCGGGCCGATCCCGAAATTACGACCAGGGCCGCTGTCCCGCCGCCTCAGAAACTCAGGCTCTTGGAAAAAGCGTTGGTGAAGACCACCTCGCCGTGGTCGCCTGCCGCCTCGCCGAGCACCACATCCATGCTGTCGCCGGTCACCCGCGCCAGCGCGAAGCCGCCCATGTAGGCGGCCTTCGGCTTGAACAGGTCGAGCCCGTCGCGGCGGTAGATCATCGGCACCTCGTGCTGGTGGCCGTGGAAGATTGCGATGACATTGTAGCCCTTGAGAGCCGAAAGCAGGGCCTGGCGGTCCGCCTCGCCCCACCAATGTGGCGAGCCGGTGCCCTCGTCGTCATAGGTCCTTTTCGCCGGATCCCAGCGCTCGATCGAGAAAATGTCCCAGCCATAGTGCTGGAACAGGATGACCGGGCGGCCGTCGCCGGCATAGGTCGCCAGGTCCTGCTTCAGCCATGGCAGGCTGCTCAGCGCGCCATGGCCGGTGTCGCCGGCGAAACGGTGCGTCTGGACGAGATGCAGGCCGCCCCAATCCCAGGAATAGCAGTCGGTGTCGACGTCATAGTCGGTTGCCGGCACCGGCGGCTTGAAGAACACGCCGGCCCGGTGGTTGACCTCGACATAGTCGCGCAGCTCGCGGCGGTACCAGTCGACATGCGGCGGCGAGCCGTTCTGGTCGAGGTCGTGGTTGCCGAGGCCGACATAGACGGGCATGTGCACGCGGTCGGGGCCTATGCCCTGCTGGTAGCGCTGGCTGAACTGCAGCAGCTGCGTGCCCTCGCTGGGCTCGGTGACCTGGCCGCCGCCGTCGTCGGTGATGTCGCCGCCGGTGACCAGGCCAAGCGGCGTGCCGATGCGGCTGCCGGCCGAACGCAGGCCGGTGGCGACGCCGCCGATCTCGGCCGGCCAAGCCTTGTCGGCGATGCCGTTCAGGGCAGCGACGCTGCGCAGAAGCGCGGCATCCGTCTTGCCCTCCTGCAGGCAATTGGGGCTCAACCCGCTCGCCATGCGGCAGGCATGGATATCGGCGATGAACAGGAAAGTCGCGTCGACCGGCTGGATTCGCTTTCCGGTCTGACCGAATGCCGGATGGGCAAAGGCCGCGGCAGACGCAAGGCTCGCCATCTGCGCCAGGAAAGCGCGACGGGATATCGAACGGGCTTGCCAGCTATTCATCATGGCCGAAATTCAGCACAGGCGGCGCCCGGCCGTCCAGTTCCCTCCCCGACCCGCCAAGCATCGACATGGCGGTATGGGTCTGGCAGTCTTGCGCCTTCAACTTGAGCGGGAAGAGGAGGATGCGATGAAGGCCGCAACGATCGGCATGGCCCTGCTTGCCGCGGCGGGCGCCGCGCATGGCGCCGAATGCGTCGACGCCAAGACCGCCAAGACTGGCTTCGTGCTGGAGATGCCGGGCATCCGCAGCGAGTTCCGGCCGGCCGCCGGCGGCATGGTTTCGGTCGCCAACACATACCAGTCGGAATCGCCGCAGACGCAGTTTCTCTATGCTGGGCTGATCGAGGTGTTCCGCGACAGCACGACCGGCCATCTGGCGATGATCCCGCTCGGCGACCTGAAGAAGCTGTTTCCGCTGAAGGCAGGCGCGAAGAGCACGACGCAGTTCGTCGAGCTGTCGCCGAAGAAGCAGCCGAAAGGCACCAAGACGCTGGAACTGGCGGTGAAGGGCAAGGAGACGTTCAGCCTCGGCGGCTGCAAATACAATGTGCTGGCGGTCAAGGAGACATTCAAGAACCAGGCCGGCGAGACGCTGGACACGTTCACCGCGCTCTACGCGCCGGATCTCGGCGCATCGCTGGCCCGGCGCTATGACGAGGGCACGAATTCGGAGAGCGTGGTCGGCTACGAGACGATCAAGCCGCTGGCGAATTAGACTAGGTCCAATCTACACTTCAGGATTCTCAACGCTGGCGCGTTGGTGCATGGCGTTGCGGAACCTCCGAGTCGTGCGCCAGTGTCGTGATTTCGAAGTTCGCATTATTGCGAATATCGCGGTCCGAGCGAACTCGAAACGACACTGGAACAGATCTGACGTATCCGGGTCATAATCTGCGCATATCGCCCACTTCCCCAATATGCCATAGTCGCTCAGAGGCGTCGCCAACCGGTGTTCGCCCCCACCTTCACGACCGCGATCGATACCAAGACGATCGACGCGGAGGAACTTGCATCGATTGCAAGCCGACGGAGGAAATTGGGCCATGAAACATGGATCATCAGAAGAACACCCAACGAGGGTTGAACCTGCCGCTGGTCAGCGAACGATGAATCGCCGCGACGCGCTCAAGGCAGCAGGTCTGGCTGGAGCCGCCCTATCAACGGGTGCCGTGTCGGTCTGTGCCGTTGCAGCGCCGGTCGATGCAATGGAAGACCTGGTTGCGGCCGCCAAAGCGGAAGGGCAGCTTACCGTCATAGCATTGCCTCGCGATTGGTGCGAATACGGCGTCGTGATAGACGGGTTCAAGGCGAGATACGGTCTGACAATCAACGAACTCCGGCCCAATGGCAGCTCAGCCGATCAGATTGAGGCGATCAGGGCTGGGCGAGCCAAGACCGACTCCCAGACCCCGGATGTAGTCGACATTGGCATGTCCTTCGCCTCATCGGCTAAGGAGGATGGCTTGCTGCAGCCGTACAAAGTGTCAACGTGGGGCACAATTCCGGAAGCCGCCAAGGATGCGCAAGGGTATTGGTGCGGCCGCTATTACGGAGTCCTTGCGTTCGAGATCAACGCTGACCTCGTCACCAAGATGCCACAGGATTGGGCGGATCTTGCCGCGCCGGAGTATAGGAATTCGGTCGGCCTCGCCGGCAATATTTCTTCAAATCAAGCAGTCCAGAGCGTGTTCGCCGCAGGCTTGTCGGCGGCTAAGGGTGACGTCGAAGAAGCCGCTGCTCAGGGGCTGAAGTTCTTCGCCAATCTCAATGAAAAGGGCAATTTCGTTCCCATCATCGGTGATGCCAACTCACTTGCTGACGGTCGCACGCCGATCCTCGTTCGCTGGGACTACCTCGCGCTCGGCGACCGCGAACGGCTCAGGGGGAAAACGAGGATCGAAGTCATCATGCCAAGGACCGGCGTCGCTGCGGGTGTCTATGTCCAGGCGATCAGCGCCTATGCTCCGCATCCAAACGCTGCTCGGCTGTGGATGGAGTACCTTTATTCAGACGAGGTGCAGATCGCATTGTTGAAAGGCCACTGTTACCCGATCCGGTTCGCGGACCTCGTGCGCAGAGGATCGGTCCCTGTCGATTGGCGCGAAAGGCTCCGGCACCTCGACCATGAGGGGTACGATGTCGACCCGATATTCCCAGCACTCAAGGACCAGGAGAGGGCGAGAGACGTCATAACCAACGGCTGGGACGATATCGTTGGTGTCAAGGTACGTTGCCTGCCTGCTGACGGGTACCTTGGCCCGGTATCCCTCAACAGTAGCATGGCTAGCGGAGCAAACGGTTCCTAGTTCACGAGTTTGAGGTCAGCAACGGCCTCGTGTGTCGTGATTTCGAAGGTCGCATTGTTTCTATATCGCGCTCCGAGCGAACTTCGAAATCGACACGACACAGGAAATCAATGAGGTACCAGGATGTTTGATGCCGTTGGGACAGAGCGGGCGGCGTTCCGGCATCAAGGTGGTCTGCGCAGCACCCTGCGGCGCCGCCTCGCTGCCAATCCGCTCTGTGGGGACGGGGCGCCCTGCTCCAACCCCGCCAGGCAATCCCGCAGCAGACCCGCATCCTGCGCCGTCTTGGCCATCGACATGGCGCCCGAATAGGCGGCGACCGCCAGCGCGGCATAGCGGTCGGGGTCCATGCCCTCGTCCCGGCCCGCTAGCCGGTCGACCCGCAGCTTGTCGGCGATCGCCCGCCGCCACCCGGCAAA
>NZ_RZOI01000178.1:0-9266 GCF_004022645.1 Mesorhizobium sp. M4A.F.Ca.ET.020.02.1.1
ATCTACGACAAAAACCGGGTGTCGGCGCGCTGGCTGGCCTTCGGCTACATGATCGGCATGGTCTATTTCGCCCTCGAATTCGTCATCCCCGCCTTCGACAATGCCCGGCTCCCGGTCGTCGCCGCCTTTGCCGTCTTCCTCGGCGCCACCATCGTCTTCAATGGCGGCCTTGCCCACAAATACGGCGTGGCACCGCCATGGTGGCCGATGCTGCTCTTCCTGGCCATCGCTTCCGTCGGGGTCTATCTCGTGCAGGAATTGCCGCGCCAGTCGCTGACCGCGATGATGGCCTATCAGCTTCCCTACGCCGTCATGCAGTTCACCGCGCTCGGCATCGTCTGGTCGTCCAGGCAAAGGCGCGAGCGGCTCGACACCATACTGATGGGCGTGCTGACGGCCAGCGCGCTGCAGTTCGCCTCCAAGCCCTTCATCGCGCATGCGCTGGGCGGCCGCGGCGCCGACCCGCAATCCTATGTGCAGACGAGCTACGCGCTGGTGTCGCAATCGCTCGGCACCGTGTTCGGCCTGGCGCTGGCGCTGCTTGCGCTGGCCATACTGGTGCGCGACGTGCTGGCCGAGGCGACGTCGAAATCGGAAACCGACGCGCTGTCCCGGCTGCTCAACCGCGGCGGCTTCGAGCGCCATGCCGAAATCACCCTGAGAGATGCCGCGCGCCGTGGCGTTCCGGTGGCGCTGGTGATCGCCGACCTCGACCATTTCAAGGGCATCAACGACAATTTCGGCCACGCCTGCGGCGACCGGGTGATCGAGACCTTCGCCGGTTTCCTGCGCGAGGCGGCGGCCGACCATCACGTCGCCGGGCGCATCGGCGGCGAGGAGTTCGCCATCATCCTGCCGGGCACCAATCTCGCGGCCGCACGGCTGTTCGCCGAAGGCGCGCGCAGCGCGTTCGGCGCCCTGCCGATCGACAGCCTGCCGGCCGAGCACCGCTGCAGCGCCAGCTTCGGCGTCGCCGAACTCGGCGCGGGCGAGGGCTTTTCCGATCTGTTGCGGCGCGCCGACGAGGCGCTCTATCGGGCCAAGGGCGGCGGCCGCGATTGCGTGCGCGTCTCGCCCGGCCCGGCCGGGCGGCAGGCGTCCGCCGTCTTCAACGGCAGGGGCTGAGGTTCGGCATCTCGCCGTCGGACAGGCCGTACATATAGGAGCGGCCCTTGATGAAGACCGGCGGCTGGTAGCAGCCGCGGCCAACGGTCTCGTCGGATTCGTTCTCGTAGATCACGTCGGGCTCGCCGGCACTGGTAAAGTTCGACAGCTCCTTGGCGTGCCTGCCTTCGCCGACGATGATGCGTTTGTAGCCGGCGGCGCTGTCGATGACGAGATTGCCGAAGGAATCGGCATAGACGCGGTCGTGGTGGCGCAGCCCGGCTACGGCCGGCGCCGTGAAGCCGACGGCAAGTGCCGCCAGCGCAAGCGCCGCTAGGCGCAGTCTGCTCGAATTCGAACGCATGGCACCCTCCGTTTGCTTCGACCGTTTCGGTCTGGAGCCTGTTCGAATCGGAAATTAACCTTTTCTTAACCTTTGTTAAGAGCCGGCCCGCTTTCGCGGCCGGACTTTAACAAACATGGTTAATTTCGGCCGACGGGGTGGCCATCTTTCGGCCATGCTTGCCCGCACCATCGCGCCACCTCGACCAGCCGTTTGAGCCGGGTGAGCTTGATCAGGAACGACATCGTGGCTAGCGTGCCGCGCACAGGAGGGGCAGCACATGGCGTTACGCCGCTTGGTTCGGGGATTGCTCCTTGCTCCGTTGCTCGCTGCGGCAGCGGCCTGTGTGCCGCAGGATGGCGCGCCCAAGGCGGCATCGCCAGCGATCTCTCCCGCTCCGGCTCTGCAGGCCACCGCACCCGCCGCGCCGCCAGCGCCTGCAACGGCATCCGCAGCCAGGATCACCACCGACCTCACTGCGCCGCGATCGGCAGTCGGCATGGCCACCTACAAATGTAATGGCGGCACGATCTCCATCCAAAATCTCGGCACGTCGCTGCGTGTGGCAGGGCCGGATGGCTGGACAGAGGAGTTTGCGGCGTCGCCCGCCAACCAGAGCAGCCGCTACCAGGCGGCGACGACGCATGACGCAGTTGTGATCGACGGACGCGAGGCGCTGCTGATGAAGAAGGGGTCGACGCCGCTCACCTGCAGAAGGTAGGCAATCTTCATCGACATGCCGCACTGCAGCGAACCATTGCGCCGGCTTTCGGACGCGCCCTAATCGATTGAAGCAAAAGCCGGCCCTTTTTTCAGACTAAATGACGTTTCCAAAACGATTTTCCGGCTTTGACGCGGTGCAAAAAGAGCATTAGAAACCGGCTGTCCGAAGTCGCAACCGGGAACGGCAATGCCGCTTTTCCGCTGAGGCTCCAGAGACGCCGAACTGGGGGAGCCATGAGCAAATCACCAGCCACCCGCGAATTTGCCAGACGTGAACGGCCGCTTTCGCCGCACCTGAGCGTGTACCGGCCGCCGATCACAATGACCATGTCGATCATCCATCGCATCACCGGCGGTGCGCTCTATTTCGGCACGCTGCTGGTGGCGCTCTGGCTGATGGCAGCGGCGAGTTCCGAGGCCACGTTCGATCTCGTCAACTGGGCCTTCGGCTCGTGGCTGGGGCGGCTGGTGCTGTTCGGCTACACCTGGGCGCTAATGCACCACATGCTGGGCGGCGTACGCCACCTGGTCTGGGACACCGGCGCCGGGCTCGAGAAGCACACGGCCTCGAAGATCGCCTGGGCGACACTGGCCGGCTCGATCCTGCTCACGCTGCTGATCTGGATCGCCGGCTACATGGCGCGGGGAGCCTGACCATGAGCGGCAAGAACACCGACATGCGCACGCCGCTGGCCAAGGTCCGCGGCCTTGGCTCGGCCCGCGAGGGCACTTCACATTTCTGGCGTCAGCGGCTGACGGCGATCGCCAACATCCCGCTGATCCTGTTCTTCGTCGGCTTCCTGATCGCGCTCAACGGCCACGGCTACACGGAAGTGCGGACGGCGCTCGCCAATCCGTTCGTGGCGCTGGTGCTGGCGCTGGTGCTGATTTCCGGCCTCTACCACATGCGGCTCGGCATGCAGGTGATCATCGAGGATTACGTGCATGGCGAAGGCATGAAGCTGGCGCTGATTGCGCTCAACACATTTTTTTCCGTAGCGGTCGGCGTCGCCTCGCTCTTCGCCCTGCTCAAACTGGCATTCGGAGGCTGACATTTTGGCCAAGGACGCGAAATCAGCCAATTCCGCCTACACTTTCGTCGATCACAAGTTCGACGTGGTGATCGTCGGCGCCGGCGGCGCCGGCCTGCGCGCCACGCTCGGCATGGCCGAGCAGGGCCTGCGCACCGCCTGCATCACCAAGGTGTTCCCGACACGCTCGCACACGGTGGCGGCGCAAGGCGGCATCGCCGCCTCGCTCTCCAACATGGGCCCGGACTCCTGGCAGTGGCACATGTACGACACCGTCAAGGGCTCGGACTGGCTGGGCGACGTCGACGCCATGGAATACATGGTGCGCGAGGCGCCGGCCGCCGTCTACGAGCTCGAGCATTACGGCGTGCCGTTCTCGCGCACCGAGGAAGGCAAGATCTACCAGCGGCCGTTCGGCGGCCACATGATGAACTATGGCGACGGCCCGCCGGTGCAGCGCACCTGTGCGGCCGCCGACCGCACCGGCCACGCCATCCTGCACACGCTCTACGGCCAGTCGCTGAAGAATAACGCGCAGTTCTTCATCGAGTATTTCGCGCTCGACCTGATCATGGAGCCGGACGGCACCTGCACCGGCGTCGTCGCGTGGAACCTCGACGACGGCACCATCCACCGCTTCTCGGCCAAGATGGTGGTGCTGGCGACAGGCGGCTACGGCCGCGCCTATTTCTCGGCGACGTCGGCGCATACCTGCACCGGCGACGGTGGCGGCATGGCCGCCCGTGCCGGACTGCCGCTGCAGGACATGGAGTTCGTTCAGTTCCACCCGACCGGCATCTATGGCGCCGGCTGCCTGATCACCGAGGGCGCCCGCGGCGAGGGCGGCTATCTCGTCAATTCCGAGGGCGAGCGATTCATGGAGCGCTACGCGCCGTCGGCCAAGGACCTCGCCTCGCGCGACGTCGTCTCACGCTGCATGACGCTGGAGATCCGCGAGGGACGCGGCGTCGGCAAGAACAAGGACCACATCTTCCTGCATCTCGACCATCTCGATCCGGCGGTGCTCCATGAGCGGCTGCCCGGCATCTCGGAGTCGGCGAAGATCTTCGCCGGCGTCGATCTCACCAAGGATCCGATCCCGGTGCTGCCGACGGTGCACTACAATATGGGCGGCGTGCCGACCAACTACTGGGGCGAGGCGCTCAACCCGACAGCCGCGAGCCCGGACAAGGTATCGCCAGGCCTGATGGCGGTCGGCGAGGCCGGCTGCGCCTCGGTGCATGGCGCCAACCGGCTGGGTTCCAACTCGCTGATCGATCTCGTCGTGTTCGGCCGCGCCGCGGCGATCCGCGCCGGCCAGGTGATCGACCGCAAGTCGGCAATCCCGTCGCCGAACGAAGCCTCGGTCGAGAAGATCATGGACCGCTTCGACCGGCTTCGCCACGCCAACGGCTCGACGCCGACGGCGGTGCTTCGCGAAAAGATGCAGAAGGCGATGCAGGAAGACGCGGCGGTGTTCCGCACACAGGAATCGCTGGAAAATGGCTGCAAGCGCATTTCGCAGATCTGGGGCGAGCTCAAGGACATAAAGGTGTTCGACCGCTCGATGATCTGGAATTCGGATCTGGTCGAGACGCTGGAGCTCGAAAACCTGATGGCCAACGCCATCACCACGGTCTACGGCGCCGAGGCTCGCAAGGAGAGCCGCGGCGCGCATGCGCGGGAAGATTTCTCGGCCCGCGACGACGCCGCCTGGCGCAAGCACACGCTGGCCCATCTCAGCGAGGACGGCAAGGTGACGCTGACCTATCGTCCGGTGCACACCGAGCCGCTGCTGGCCGAGAAGGACGGCGGCATCAGCCTCGCCAAGATCGCGCCGAAGGCCAGGGTGTACTGACGATGGCGCTGGCGGCAACGGGATATTCCGGCACCCCGCTTCCGGCCAAGCTCGGCCTGAAGGACGGCATGGTCGCCGCCTTCATCGCGCTGCCGCCGGAGCTGGATGATCTTGCCGGAGCCGTGGACTTTGCCGCGATCGACCGGCTGGCCGACTGGTCGGAAATTTCTGGTCGCCAGAGATACGATGCCGTGCATGCCTTCACCCGGCGGCGCGCCGAGATCGAGGACGGCCTTGCCGGCATCGAGACGGCGATCAAGCGCGACGGCATGGTCTGGGTTTCATGGCCGAAGAAGGCGTCGAAGGTGGCGACCGACGTCACCGAGGACGTCATCCGCGCCGAGGCGCTGAAGCGCGACCTGGTCGACGTCAAGATCGCCGCCGTGAATGAAATCTGGTCCGGGCTGAAGCTCGTCATCCGAAAGGACCGCAGGTAATGGTCGAACTCACGCTCCCCAAGAATTCGAAAGTTCAGCAGGGCAAGACCTGGCCGAAGCCGGAGGGCGCCACCAATCTTCGCGAATACCGCATCTACCGCTGGTCGCCGGACGATGACGAGAACCCGCGCATGGACACCTATTTCGTCGACATGGACGATTGCGGACCGATGGTGCTCGACGCGCTGCTCTACATCAAGAACAAGATCGACCCGACGCTGACGCTGCGCCGCTCCTGCCGCGAGGGCATTTGCGGCTCCTGCGCCATGAACATCGACGGCTCCAACACGCTCGCCTGCACCAAGGGCTGCGACGACATTTCCGGCGCGGTGAAAGTCTATCCGCTGCCGCATATGCCGGTGATCAAGGACCTGGTTCCCGACCTCACCAATTTCTACGCCCAGCACGCCTCGATCGAGCCATGGCTGAAGACGGTGTCGCCGGAGCCGGCCAAGGAATGGCTGCAGAGCCATGAGGACCGCGAGAAGCTCGACGGGCTCTACGAATGCATCCTGTGCGCCTGCTGCTCGACGTCCTGCCCGAGCTACTGGTGGAACGGCGACCGCTATCTCGGCCCGGCGGTGCTCTTGCAAGCCTATCGTTGGCTGATCGACAGCCGCGACGAGGCCAAGGGCGAGCGGCTCGACAATCTCGAGGACCCGTTCCGGCTCTATCGCTGCCACACCATCATGAACTGCGCGCAGGCGTGCCCCAAGGGCCTGAACCCGGCCAAGGCGATCGCGGAGATCAAGAAGATGATGGTGGAGCGGCGGGTTTAGCCTTGGCGGGATAACCAACGACAACCTCAAACGCGGCGATCCTTCGCGCCCCCCTCTGTCCTGCCAGCGTCAGAAAGGATTGCACGGCAATGAGCGAAGACCTTCCCATCCTCTCTCCCGCCGAAGCGCGTGTGCTCGGCTGCCTGATCGAGAAGAAGGAATTGACGCCGGACGTCTATCCGCTGACGCTCAATGCAGCGCTTGCCGCCGCCAACCAGAAGACGGCGCGCGAGCCGGTGATGGCGCTGGAACAGACCGAGGTGCATCGGGCCCTGAAGCTGCTTGAGCAGAAGGGGCTGGTGCGGCAGATGTTCGGTTCGCGCGTGGAGCGCTATGAGCATCAGATGGCGCAGCGATTCTCGCTGACCACGCCGCAGACCGCCCTGGTCGGGCTGCTTCTGTTGCGCGGGCCGCAGACCGCATATGAGCTGTTGGCGCGAAGCGAGCGCATGGCGCGGTTTTCGTCGATCGAGGATCTGCGCGGTGAACTCGACATGCTGATCGGCCGCCGGCCGGCGCTCGTTCAGGAGATACCGCGCGGGCCAGGCCAGCGCGAGGACCGCTATGTGCATCTGCTGGGCGGGCCGGTGGATGTGGCGGCCGTCGCAGCGGCGCCATGGCAGCCGCCAGCGTCATCGGGCTCCGATCTTGAGGCCCGGGTGCTGGCGCTTGAAGAGGAGGTGGCGGCGCTGCGTGCCAAGGTCGAGGCACTGGGCGGGTAGTAGTGCCTTAATGCAGTAGTCTCGCATCCGGGCCGAAGTCGGGGCTGCCCCTCATTGCCCTGCCGGGCATTTCTCCCCGTAAACGGGGAGAAAGAGGCTGGCCGCGACTTTGGCGCCAGTCTCGCAGCGTTGGAGATTGGCGAAACCATCGGTGACAGCGCCCCTCTCCCCGTCACTATACGGGGAGGGGACGCCGGCAGGCAGGTGAGGGGCAGCACCCAGCGTCTGTAATAATGAGCAGCGCCGGCAGACCGACGTCTGCAGTCTTCTCACCCCAGCTTCGCGTCGAGCGAAACCTTGATGGCGCCGAGCGCCTTCGAGACCGGGCATTCGGCCTTGGCCTTCTCGGCCAGCTCATTGAACTTTGCCGCGTCGATGCCCGGCACCTTGCCGACGACGGTGAGAGCGCTGCCGGTGATGCCGGTGCCGGGCACCAGCGTCACCACCGCCTTGGCGTCGAGTTCGGTGGCGGGCGTGCCATTCTCGGCGAGGAAGTGCGAGAACTGCATGGCGTAGCAGCCGGCGTGCGCGGCGGCGATGAGCTCCTCCGGGTTGGTGCCGGATTTGCCGCTCTCGTCCTCGAAGCGCGCCTTGAACGAATAGGGCGTGCCTTTCAGCGCCCCGCTCTGGGAGTCGAGCGTGCCCTTGCCTTCCTTCAGATTGCCATTCCAGACGGCGTTCGCGGTGCGGTCCATGAAATCCTCCTTGATCGTCGGGGTTGCGCCGGCAGAGCGCCGGCGTTCCCCAGGACTATAGCGCGGGCACGCGCGAAGGCCACCGCGCTCTTCGAGCGGTGGCGTCCAAAATTCTTTCTCAAAAAAAGCGCGCGCAAAAATGTCGACTTCCATCGGACTCGACCGTCCTACGGGCGGCCACGGATTTCGCGGCCGGATGGAGGCTCACATGGACGGTTTGTTTTTCGCGCTGTGGAAATGCCCTGAGCACAAGGCCCGGCGACAGGAAGACTATTGGCTCGATCCGCCGCCCTCCGGCTTCGGCCGGCTGCTGGCGGCGGTCGCCATCATCGGCATCGCGGCATGCCTTCTCGATCATGCGGCGGCGTTCGGAGGCGCGGCTGACACCATCATCACCGCATCCTATGGTCCATCACAACACGGGAGATCGGAATGAGATATGTCTGCCTGGTCTATGGCGAGGAACAGAGCCTTTATGCGTTGACCCCGGAAGGATCGGCCAAGCTAGACGCCGATTCGCTGGCCTATGACAGATCGTTGGACCAACAAGGCAAGCTGATCATCGCGCAGGCGCTGCAATCGGTGAAGACGTCGAAGAGTGTGCGGCGGCGCAACGGGAAAAGACTGGTCACCGACGGCCCGTTCGCCGAGACCAAGGAGCAGTTGCTCGGCTTCGTCATGATCGAGGCCGAGAGCCTCGACGAGGCGCTGGAGATCGCCGGCGACATTCCGCTGGCCGAACTCGGCACCGTCGAGGTCAGGGCGATCTACGACATACCCGGGTCATAGCTGGTCGCCGCCGGCTCATGCAGGTCGGCGGATCATATCCGCCGCCTTCTCGGCGATCATCACCACGGGCGAGGCGGTGTTGCCGGAGACGATGCGCGGCATGATCGAGGCGTCGATGACGCGCAGACCCTCGACACCGGTCACGCACAGGTCGGGACTGACGACGGCGCGATCGTCGACGCCCATTCGGCAGGTGCCGACCGGATGAAAGATCGTCGTCGCGATCGAGCCGATCTGGTGCAGCAGGTCGTCGTCGGACTGGTGGGCGGGACCGGGCAGGATTTCCTCCGGATGGAAGTCGGCAAGCGCCTTGGCGGTCATGATCATGCGCGCCTGGCGCACCGAGCTCAGCGCGATCTCGCGGTCGCGCACCGTCGAGAGATAGTTCAGCCGGATTTCCGGCTGTACGGCCAATTCAGGTGTCGTGGCATGTACGGAGCCGACGCTGTCGGGCCGCAGATTGCAGACCGACATGGTGATCGCCGGGAACGGGTGCAGCGGGTCGCCCAGCCGGTCCGTCGACAAAGGCTGGACGTGGTATTCCAGGTCCGGCGTCGCCATCGACGGATCGGATTTGCTGAACATGCCGAACTGGCTTGGCGCCATCGACATCGGCCCCGACCGGGCAAAGGCATATTGCAGCGCGATCCGCGCCTTGCCGCTCAGGCTGTTGGCAAGGGTGTTGAGCGTCAGCGCCGACGACACTTTGTAGACCGTGCGGATCTGCAGGTGGTCCTGCAGGTTCTCACCGACATCCGGGCTGGCGTGAACCAGATCGATCCCGA
>NZ_RZOI01000179.1:0-9243 GCF_004022645.1 Mesorhizobium sp. M4A.F.Ca.ET.020.02.1.1
ATCAATGATCTTTGCCATTAGATTTTACCTTTAAGGTCCGCCGGGAGTGCGATGCGATGCAGCCGCGCAAATTCGAGGGCGCGCGTCTTCATTCGGCCGGCGTGCTGCGTGATTTCGCTCTGGCGCTCAACTGCGGCCTCAGCCTCTGCCAGGACTTCCCGAGCTTTGCGGTAGTCAGTCGGCCATTCGGATCGAGGGACATGATCCCAATTCTTGCTTTCGTAAACGCCTGGTACGTCGCTCTGCGGATTGATCTTGGCTTCGATGGCTCGAACGACTGACTTCGCGTCGCGAACACCTTCCATCGCCTCTCGTGAGGCGGCAAAAGCGGCGTCGGCCTCGGTCACAAACTTGCGCAGGCGGCTCATTGAGATTGATACGGTCACAGGAGGCTTTCCTTCTTCGAAAAGCACTATGCCCCGGCGTCCCGGTGCAGCGTCGGCCGAACGTGCACCGGGCACAGGGAAAGAGTCTCTGTCGATTACAGCCCTCCCTTTTCCCAAATCGCCGGCTGAGAGGCCAACGCTTCCGCCTCGAAGTAGCTGGGGCGCGGACGCTTTGCGATTTCCACCAGTGCGTTTCGCAGCAACACTTCCAACGCCGCCGCAAGCTTTGGGTGATCAACATCAAGCTCCGCCGCGATTTCCGCGCCGTAGCGGCTCGGAATATTCAGTATGTTGTCCCGCAACGTGCGCACCATGGCACGAACGCCAATTGCAGCGGCATGCTTGGATATTAGTTCCCCGCGCCGGACGGCTAACTCGGTCTCCGCGCGATCAGCTTGCAGCGTCACCAGCCTGACCCGCGCGGCGAGAAGCTCGCCGTCGTCGCTGTTAGCGCTCCCCTGCGGCCTCCCAGGCGAAGCATTTACGTTTTCGCGTATCCACCGAAGCGCCGCATCAATGCGGACTTGCCCCTGTGAAGTGCAGGGCAATCCCGCTTTCACAAGCTGCGATATCCGCGCCTTCGACGCATTGAGACGTTTCGCGAAAGCGCTCTTCGATTCAGTCAGTTCTAGCGCCATTGCAGCACCCCTTCGGTTGACAGTTAAGAATTTTTTCCTGCGAGCCAGACGCTAGAGAGAACGTGCAGCTGCGTGTTCCCCTCACCCCTGGCGTACCGGGGGAAGGACCCGTTATTTTCTGATGTCCCGCCGAATGGTGTCGAGGTGGGGGACTTCCCCTCCGCAAAGCTCGATGATGTGAGCTACAGAACGCCAAGGATCGAGTAGGGGTGTGCCTGTTTGCTTGTCATCGTATTGGCTCCGGTGCCTCAAGTAGTGCTTGGCATCGGCGACAAGTGAACGGGCAAAGGTTCGGTCCCCGGTGCATTCGGCGTAGCGCGGCTCATTCATACGAAGGTGGCGGAGGCGAAGGCCGCGTGCCCGCTGTCTCTCACCACTGTTCTCGGGGATGATGTCGAGCCCTGCCAGAAGGCGGTCACACTCCCTAAGCACTCGGCCCTCATCTGTGCCAATGAAGTGTTCTGCGAGCTTTCGAATGATCGCTTGTGCGCGATGAATCCCCTGTCGGTTGAGAGGTGGAGGTACGGGGTCGCCATAGGTGGCGCGACGGGCGGGGCGGTCTGCATGGTCAAGCATAATTGCCTCGGTAGTAGGGGCGGTAGGGCGCCAAGTGGGTGAATGCTCGGCTAACCCATTGAAAGTAGGAGCGGGTAGGGCTGGTAGGGGCCAACCGGAAACTCTTCTTAGGATTGTTGGTGAGCACTGAATTCGAGTCAGGGAACGGCTGATGTCTAGTAGTTTTTGAAAATGGCCCTACTGCCCCTACCGTAGCTACTTTCAATGACTTAGCGGCCGGTTTTTGCAGTTCTGCCCCTACCGTGCCCCTACCGCCTTTCATGATCTTCATAGTTCCCATCCTCGGTAGCGGGTTCGTTTGAGATTTCGGCATAGACAACCGCGTAGCCGTTGATAGTTGCGAAGCGGAGGTCGGGAACTGTCTTGAGCGCTGACCAAAACGCATCGGGTTCGACAATCTTGGACGGTGAGAAACCTTCGGCGAGCGCCCAGGCGCGAAACGCGGCGTAAACCTCCAATCGCCGAGGCCACCCGCTGTAGGGCTTCTTTGTAGCGGGGATCAGGAACCGGGCGGCCCATTCCTTAACCGGGTCGGCTCGCCCCCATTCTGCGATGCGATCAGCCGAAGAGGGCGGCAAGGTGAACTTGCCGTTGCGAGATAGGCGTAAGGCGCCAGCAACTGCGAATGACAGAAGGGCGGGCGCCTCTTCCGCCACAATCCGTTCAGCGATTTGGGGAATACGCTCGCCGACAGGTATCGTCCGGTTGAAGCTGATCGGAAGGACGCGGCGACGAATGCCTCTATCAAAGCCGTTGGTGAAGCGCGGAAGTGCATTGCAGGAAAAGGTGTGCAACGCCTTCGGGGTGAACTCGATGGCAGGCGAATAGACATCGCGGCCGACGATGCGCTCTCCGAGGACCGCTTTCTTGAACTCGGCGGAATCGATTGCTTTGCCGTCCACCTCATCCACCACGTTGGCGAGGCGGCCGATCAGGCGGACCCGGTGCTTTTCGTCGGCAAAGTATGTGGGTGCCAGAGAGATAACGGCGCCGGGCGGTAGTAGGGCTCGGAGCAACGCCAGTATTTGCGACTTGCCGTTTTCGGCTGTCTCACCGATCAAGAATAGGGCGAGGGGATTCGTGATCCGGGTAGCTTGGCCGCTGATTGCGGCACCAAGCATTTCGCCGATAAGCGAGATCTTTGCTTCTGCATCATCATCCCCTTTGAATGCACCGTTGAGAAGCCGGTGCAAGAGAGTATCGGCGGCGGGCAACTCAGGCAGCGAAGGGTCGCATTGTGCGCTAAGCGCCCAACGCGCCCTCTGATCAGGGGCATGGCGAGGCACTAAGACGACGCCGCCGGCATCGAACCTTACGAACCCGTTTGCGACGCAAATCCCGACTGGCGCCTGTTCGAAAAAGCCGCGCTCGGAATCCCGAGACCTCAACAGTTCGATTTCAATCTCTTCGATGATGCCTTTTCGAAGAGTAGGCCCCATGGCGATGCTACGCCGTCCCGCCGGCTGTCCGTCCAGTTCGGAAATCAGGGGGCCAAGGTCGTGCTTGTCATCGACGCGGTGCCAGTGCGTCCCGTGAAATACGTACACGGCACCCTCGTCAAAGACGATGTCGGTGAAGTTGCGCCGAAGCACATTGACGATGTTGCGCGCCAGGTGAGTGGGGCTCGCCGATTCAAGTTCCAGACCGGCGACGCTTAGATTTCGAATTTCGTTCGGAGAGGGCGGCACAAACGGCGGCATTTCGCCCCGCCGATCCACTTCCAAGTTTTGGCGCGGCGGGTTGTTATCGTCCGCTTCCGGTTTCGGATTGAGCACGGCGTCGATGACTTCGCGGACCGCGTCGACGCCGCTTTTGCGGGCGAGGTCATCGAAGTCTGTAAGCTCAATTTCGGCGTCGTCAAACACAGGGAAGGCGACCACGCCGCCAACGGCTTCCGCTGCATCCTTCGCCTTGGTGACCCCTGGGTTCATCCGCTGGTCCGGCATCTTCACAAGCCGGTCGTTGTCAGCCGCGAAGATGATGCGGGCATTCGGATACTTCGCCCGTATCGCCTTTGAAACCGGGCCGAGGTTGCCGGCGTCGAACGCGGTGATAGTGAGGAATCCAGTAGCTTGGTGGACACGGGCGGCGGTGCTGTAGCCCTCGGCTATGGCAACGGGGAACTCGGCGCCAGGATCTTCGGGCCGCTTGCCGATGGGATGGTAATTGCCCTCTTTCGCGGTGCCCTTGAGAAAGCGTTTCGTGCCGTCATCGCCGATAAGCTGGACGCTGATAAGCTCGGCCCCAGGCGTGTACAGCGGAACGACGAGGGAACCGGCGCGGGCGGTGCGCGGGTCTTCCTCGGGGTCCACCGTGTATTTGACGTTTTGCTTCAGGCGCCTGAGACCGGGGAACGGCGGAAGGTCTTTCCTCGCGAGGTAGGGGTGCGCGGCCGGCGCCTTCTCGGTCGACGCCATGATGAGGGCGGCAGCGGCGGCAGCGGCGGCGTTGAGCGCGGCCCGCTCTTCCTCGCGCTGGCGTTGCGTGTCCGCCATGCGTTGCTTGAGGGCTGCGCGTTCCGCCGCCGTCATCGTGGACGGGCGCTTTTCCGTCCAAGTATCTTGCAGGCCGGTTTGCAGATCGCCGAAGGCGCCCGAGGCCGGGGCGTCCAAATGCAGCACATAATAGATGTGTTGGTTCTTCGCCTTTTTCTTGCCCTGGGCATTGGCGCGATGCACCTTCCCGTCAGCTATCGGGTGCGATGCCCCGCGCGCGTTGGCGGTGTCCATATGGACGCCCGCCGAACGCATCGCTTCGAGGAATTCAAGGATTTTCTGTTCATCGCTCGGATGCCTGGCGTTTGCATTTTGCAAACGCGACGCTGATGCGAAGTCTTCGGCAACGGGCTGTTGCTCGCTCGATGGCGACTCATTAGAATGGTCCACGGTCAATCCGCCTGAAATCTGAGAATGCAAAGCCCGCCGGTTGCAGCCAGGCGGGCTTTTTGCCTTAGGCGGCTTGGACGCAAGCCTTAATGGGCAGATTGTCGAGATATCGCATCAACTCATCGTGCGAGATAAGCAGCCTGCGGCCCGACTTCCTGAATATAAGCTTTCCCTTTTTGATCTCGTTGTAGATGTGGCCGTTAGAAAGACCAAATGAGATCAAGTCTTCACGGGAATAAAACGGCTTCTGCATTGCTGCCTCCTGCTGGAATTACGTGATATGTCACCGTATTCCACCCGCTATCGCTCTCGGAATTGCAGGATGGTGGGAACGCAGGCTCTTGACATCGCCGTAGCGAGTTCCTGCACCTTGCCGCACCCAGGAGAGAGGCATTCTCCTACGGGATTATAGGTGCGACAATGTCAGCACCGGTCAATTTCCACCCGATGCCACGGAAAGTCACAGCCTTCCGCAGGGCGCATATTAGACGAATATCAGACGAGTTGAGGGGAGTTTTCGCTAAGTGCTTGATTTTGCTGGTACGCCCAAGGGGAATCGAACCCCTGTTACCGCCGTGAAAGGGCGGTGTCCTGACCGCTAGACGATGGGCGCGCTCAGATGAAGCGGCTTATAATTGCGTTGTTCGCAGCCGGCAACCCGTCTGCCGCTGCCTGCGACAACTTTTTTCTAGAGTGGCAAAAACCGCTCTTTCGGCGAGCCAAAGGCGCGGTTTTCGGCCTCGCGTAATCTTCCGGGATGTTCGGTGCTTTGCCTCGGCCGGCAGAAGTAAGCCGCCGCCGTCGCTAGCCGCGCCGGCGGCAGCGCCAGTTCCAGTCGCGCTCGGGGCCGACGTCGACATGGACGGATTCGGTGTGGCAATAGGTGCCGACGCCGCCGCGGCCGGGCATGGTACGGATGTAGCTCGCCAGCTCCCATTTGGAGACGCCGGGAACCTGGATGTCGGCGGCGGCGCAGTACATGTGCAGCGAATTCTTGGCGCCGTTGGCGCGGCGGTTGCGGGCCGGGTCGCGATAGCCTGAGGTGACGACCATCTTGCGGCCATAGTGGCCCTCGATCGTCTTCAGCACGCGCACCAGCGACGGCTTCAGGCAGGCGACGTCGACGCTTTCGTTCTGCTTCAGCAGGCCATTGGGCGCCAGCCTCGCCATGCCGGCGGCCGACGCCACCTGGTAGGAGCCGCCCTCGTCCTCGTTAAGGTCGACGTCGCTCTCATCGTCGATGCCGGATTTGCGCTTGATCTCGAACAGCGCGGTCTGGCGCACGCCGGGCAAGGCATCGGCGCCGGTGATGTGATTGCTTGGATCGTCGAGCGAGGCCAGTTGCACCGGCTTTTCGGCCGGGGTGGCGGAAGCGAGCGTGATGATCGGCTTGGCGGGCGCAGTCGCCTTGGCAACGGCCGGCTGCTCGCCCGAGCGCGCGTTGACCAGCGGCGCTGGGGCTGCCGAGGCCGGCGTGGTGCTGAACAGCGAGGCAAACAGGCCCTTCTTCGGCGCGGCGATCTGCTGCTGGGGTGCTTCGCCCGCCGTCACGTAGACGCCGTTGTTCATTGGCTGCGCGGCCGCCGCTTCAGCCTGCGGCTTGGGCGCGGTCGCGGCGGCGTCGCCAGCAGCGACCTGCTGGGCCACGACCTGTGTCTGTTCGGCTGTCTGCGCGGGCTGAACCAGCGGCTGCGGCGTGTTGCCGGCCACGGTGTCGGCACCGGCCGGCACGTTGATAGGGAAGGCCGATCCCGGCTTCGTCACCGGCACGTAGGCGACCTTTTCAGGCAAGGGCTTGTCGCCATCACCCATTACGGTCGATATCGCCTCCGAAGAGGCCGAAGTCACCTGCAGCGACGAATCGGTTGATGTTGCTGGCTTGGCGCTGGTTGCAGCGCTCATCTCGGTGGAGGTGGCATTATAGCCGGGCATGCCGACCGACATGGTGGGGTCGCCGGCGGAGGTGCAGGAGGCCAGAAGCACGGAGAAAAGCGCTGCCGCAATGCTGCGACCTTCCCTCCGCGCGAGACGCCAACCACCTGACTTCAAAACTAAATTCCCCCTCGGTAGCCGGCCGGCTCGTCATCGCCGCAGCGTTCTACGCCCCTCGCTACGACTGTTCTGTTCCCAAACCGGAAACGGGACCTGTGTCAAATCTGCAAGCCTCGGAAGTAATCGTTTTTTCCAGGCGAATTGAAGCCACCAGATAGTTGACGCCACCATTTCGACCTGTTTTGACGGGCCGTCAACTCACCAGACATTACAGTCTGTTACACGCGCACCTTGACATAGGTGCCCGGCGCATCCCCCAAGGTTTTCATATGCTTGCCGGGTTTGCGCGCCTGCACGCGCGCGTTGTTCTGGGTTTCGACCCAGTGCTGCCAGTGCGTCCACCAGGAGCCGGGATGCTCCACGGCCGAGGCGAACCACTGGCCGAAGTCGCCCACCGGCTTGCCGCCCGTCCAGTACTGGTACTTGTTCGCGGTCGGCGGATTGACGACGCCGGCGATGTGGCCGGAGCCGGCCATCACATACTCGACGCTGCCGCCGAAATAGCGCGAGCCGAGGAACACCGAGAGCGCCGGCGCGATGTGATCCTCTTTGGTCGCCAGGTTATAGACGGGGATCTTGATATCGGCCAGCGAGACGGTGCGGCCGGCAAGCTCCATCGTGCCGCGCGACAGATTGTTCTCGAGATAGCAGTTGCGCAGGTAGAAGGAATGGTTGGCCGCCGCCATGCGGGTTGAATCGGCGTTCCAGTACAAGAGGTCGAAGGGCAGGGGATCCTTGCCGCGCATGTAGTTGTTGATGACATAGGGCCAGATAAGGTCGCCCGAGCGCAGCATGTTGAAGGCGGTCGCCATCTTGGTGCCGTCGAGATAGCCCTTCTCGTTCATCGAGCGCTCGACCGCCGCCACCTGATCCTCGTCGACGAACACTTTCAGGTCGCCGGCATGGGTGAAGTCGACCTGCGTGGTGAAGAAGGTCGCCGATTTGATGCGGTTGTCGCCTTCCTGCGCCAGCAGCGCCAGGGCCGCCGCCAGCAGCGTGCCGCCGACGCAATAGCCGATGGCGTTGACGTCCTTCTCGCCGGTGGCCTTCTCGACCATGTCGAGGCCGTATTGCAGGCCTTCGCGGATATAGGCTTCCCAACCCTTGGAACCGTGGCGCTCGTCTGGATTGATCCAGGAGATGACGAAGACGGTATGGCCTTGCTCGATCGCCCAGCGGATGAAGGATTTCTGTGGGTTGAGATCGAGGATATAGAACTTGTTGATCCATGGCGGGCAGATCAGCAAGGGGCGCTTGAGCACTGTCTCGGTCGCCGGATCGTATTGGATGATCTCGGCGACGTCGCTGCGGCCGACCACCTTGCCGGGCGTCGTCGCTACGTTCTTGCCGATCTCGAAGGGCGAGTAGTCGGCCTGGCTGAGCTTCAGGTCGCCCTTGCCGGCGGCGATGTCCTCGGCCAGCATCTTCATGCCGCGTACCAGATTCTCGCCATTGGACGCGACGGTCTCGCGAAACAGCTCCGGATTGGTCAGGATGAAGTTCGACGGCGCGATCGCGTTCGACACCTGCTTGACGTAGAAGCTGGCCTTGTGGCGGGTGTGCTCGTCGAGCCCCTCGGCATGCTCGACCAGATCGCCTGCCCAGCGCGAGGTGACGAGATAGGCCTGCTTGAGGAAATCGAAGAAGGCGTTGCGGCCCCATTCCGGGTCCTGGAAGCGCTTGTCGCCGCGTTCGGGCTTGACGGCGTCGTCCGGCGCCTCGGCATTCGGGCTGACGCGCTGGATGGCGTTTGCCCACACCGTCATGTAGCCGGCGAAGAGCCGCGTCTGCGCTTCCAACGCGCGCTGCGGATCGGAGAGCCAGTATTCGCTGAGCTTAGAGAAGGTCTTGACCATGTCGACCACCGGCTCGGCGACATGGTCGCGCACCTCCCCCTTCTCGCGCGGCTCGGCCCAGGCGGAAGCCGCCTTGCCGGCCTGCTCGATCATACGCGCCATGTTCAACGCGAAGCGTTCAGGGTCCTTGACCAGATACTGCTCGACCGTCGAAGGTCCGCCATCTTCCGCTTTGTCCGAATCGGGCGCTTTGGACATGGTTCGCGGGGTTCCTCCCGGGGCGTTTTCTTGACATATTATCATGGGACATCTGACCGGGTCCAACACGCTCTAACCCGGCTGCCAGGAAAACAATATGACGATTAATATTGGCAAGACGGTTTTTTCGGCAAGCGCACGCATTTGCCGCATGGCCGCGGCGATGGCCTTGCTGTCTGCCGGTCTGGCGGCGGGCGGCTGCTCGACGAGCAACACCACGAACGCGGCGCCGGTCGCCGGCGTCGAAGGGCCAAAGGACACCGGTTCCTATCCGAACCTCAACATCCCGCCGCAGGTGGCCGCCAAGCAACTCACCAAGGAGGAGACCGACGCCAAGCTTGCCCAGTTGAAGGGCGAGCAGCAGGCGCAACTCGCCAAGAGCGGTGGCGGCGACCAGACCGCAAGCCCGGCGGCGCTCAACTCGCTGGCCAAGAACCATGGCGATCAGGCGCTGAAGCAGATCGAGACGAAATGCGATCCCGCCCTCGACCCTAGCTGCAATTAGGGATATATCGCGCGCCGAAACCACCTTTGAATGTCTGGAACTGACATGGAAGAATTTCACAAGGTCCGCCGGCTTCCGCCTTACGTGTTCGAGCAGGTCAACCGGCTGAAGGCCAGCGCCCGCTCGCGCGGCGCCGACATCATCGAC
>NZ_RZOI01000017.1:0-24165 GCF_004022645.1 Mesorhizobium sp. M4A.F.Ca.ET.020.02.1.1
GCTTTATGCCGCCGGCCGCAGCGGCAATCTTGGCAGCCTCGGCCTCGACGTGGTCGGCATCGAGTCCGACTCCAGGGGCCGCATCAAGGTCGACGCGAACACGTTCCAGACCAGCGTGCCCAACATCTATGCCACCGGCGA
Organism: Mesorhizobium sp. M4A.F.Ca.ET.020.02.1.1; assembly: GCF_004022645.1. Lineage (NCBI taxonomy): Bacteria > Pseudomonadati > Pseudomonadota > Alphaproteobacteria > Hyphomicrobiales > Phyllobacteriaceae > Mesorhizobium > Mesorhizobium sp. M4A.F.Ca.ET.020.02.1.1. The sequence continues at coordinate 142 of NZ_RZOI01000017.1, forward strand.
CGTCATTGGCTTCCCGAGCCTTGCCTCGACTTCGATGGAGCAGGGCAGGGTGGCCGCCTGTCATGCTTTCGGCGTCACCCTGCCGCCGCCGCCGGAAACCTTTCCCTATGGCATCTACGCCGTGCCCGAGATCTCCACGGTCGGCCAGTCGGAGGAGCAGGTGCGCGAGAGCGGCGCCGCCTACGAGGTCGGCGTGGCGCGCTTCCGCGAAACCTCGCGCGGCCACATCATGGGCGTGAATTCAGGCTTCCTGAAGCTGTTGTTCTCGGTCGAGACGCGCCGGCTGCTCGGCGCCCATATCGTCGGCGAGGGCGCCACCGAACTGATCCATATCGGCCAGGCGGTGATAAATCTCGGCGGCACAGTCGACTTCTTCGTCAACAATACCTTCAACTACCCGACCCTGGCCGAGGCCTACAAGATCGCCGGGCTCGATGCCTGGAACCGCATGGGGCAGGGATAGGCGCTCAGCCTTCCAGCTGGGCAAGCAGCGACAGCATCACATCGGCCGAAGGCATCGGCAGCACTGCTTCGATCTCGGCCGGCCGCACGCCGGCAATTGCGTCGGCGTCGCCGGCAACGGTTCCGAGCGGCCCGCGGAAACCGTGCTTCGACCAGGCGAGTTCCTGCAGCTTCGGGCTGCTCAGCGCATCGAGCAGCGCGTCGACCGCCGGATCGATGACGATCAGCGGATGCGCCGAATAGACGGTTGGGCGCGGGTAGAGGATTTCCGGCTTGGCGCCGGTGCCTGCCTGCACGCGCTGCCAGCGCGCCGGATCTGCGAGCGCCCATTCCACCAGCTGGTTCTCATAGCCCACCACCATCGGCTCGGCGCCGAGGCCGCCGGCGATGTACTGATCGAACAGCTTGCCCGATGAGGACGATTTGAGTCCCATGCTGCGGAAGATCGCCTTCGCCTGCTCGCCATGCTCGGCAAGCAGTTCCTGCGTTGCCACGTCGCCGCTCATCAGGCTGAGCACGAGGCCGGCGAACATGAAGCCGGAGTTCGAGCGATTGGGGTCAGTCGAGACGATGCGTGCCCGGCCGTAGAGTTCGTTGATGCCGAGGTCCGACCATGTCTTGCCGGCGAGGATGGCGTCGAGCAGCGCCTTCAGGTCGAGCTGGTTGTAGCCGCCCTTGGCGGCAACGCTCACCAGCCCGCTTTTCTTCAGGCCTTCGACCACCGGCCCCCAGGTGTAGATCACGATCGGCGAGTTTAGCACGACCTGGTCGTTGCGGATGGCCACGCCGCTCTTGCGGGCGAGGTCGACCATGATCGAGGAGGACGGCCACAGGAATTGCGGCTTCTGAGACAGCAGCGCCGTTTCGCGCACCATCTCGACCGAGCCGGCGACGCGCGCGTCGAGCTCCAGCCCATAGCCGCCGAGCGCCCTGACGACATCGGGATCGGCGAGGAAGGCCTGCTTCTCGCCGCCGATGAAGCCGAACAGATGCGCGCGGTTGCCGAGATAACCACGGAACTCGGGGCGGTCCTTCAGCGTCAGATAGCCGCCGGTGCCGGCAGCGGCGGCACCCAGCAGTCCCAATCCGAAAGCGCGGCGTGAAATGGCCATCAGCGACCAATGTCCTCTTTCAGCGACTCCTGAATGAGTCGCAGGTCCACGTCGAGCGTGCCGAGCTCGCTGTCGGCGAGGCTGTCGGCATAGTGCACGAAGGCATCCTGCAGCTTGGTGATGACGGCGCCGACCTTGGACAGCCTCACCTGGCTCGGTGCGCGCCGCTTCGCTAGCGTCGCATAGCCTTCCGCCACTTCCGCCGCTTGCGGCACATAGTAGGTGAGGAAGCGGCGCACGGATGGCGCGCTCGCGGGCTTCGCCTCGACCCTGGAAATGACATCGGCGGCGATGTCGGAAAGGTTCTTCACCTTCGCTTTCATGTCCTTGTCGGCAATCGAACTCGCGGCTGCCGCCAGCTTGTCGGCAGCCGGCTGCGCCTGCGCCAGAAGCTCGCGCGCGAACGCCACCTGGCCGCCGCCGATCGAGCCGAGATCCAGGCCTTCGAACAGCTGGCGCGGCGCCAGAACGAAGACCAGCCCGGCAAAGACAAGCGCGGCAATCACCAGCGAGACCAGGAACGGGAAGTGGGTGAGGAAGCTCAGGCCGAGCAGCAGCGCGGCCGAAACCGCGCCCGCCGCGATCCAGTTCCAGTCGTTCCCGAACAGCCAGCGCATCGGCTCAGTTATACCCGCGGGCGGCGCGGAAGGCGCTGGCCAGATCGCCGCTGCCATCGAAGACTCGCGCCGAGGTTGCCTTGGCGAGACTGTCGAGCTGGCTCTTGTCGGCATCGCCGAAGGTGATGCCGAACACCGGCACGCGCACCGGCGCTTGGCGCCACTGCGCAAGGAACATGGCGGGACTGCCATCAGTGCGGCCGTCGGTCATGATGACGATGGCCGGCAGATACTTCGACAGGTTCGGCGTGGCGGTGATCCCCTGCAGGGCCTGCTGCGCACAGGCATACATGTCGGTGCCGCCGCCGGCCCGTTGCACGGCCACATCAGACAGCAACTGGCTCTGGCCGGCCGCGTCGCCGCCCGCCTCGAATGTGTCGCGCACCACGCTGTCGAAAGGCAGCACGAATATGTGGTCGGAGGGCGTCCACTGCACCAGCACTTCACTGGCCTTTTCCGGCGTGAACAGGAACTGGGCGGCGACCTGCAACTGCTTTTCGCCCTGGTCCTCCATCGAGCCGGAAAAGTCGAAGCAGAGCGCCGTCAGCGAGGGCTTGCGCAACGCCTCCTGGTAGAGATTGAGCGCCGTGCGGATCACCGCCGGCTCCGGCATGCGGATCGACGTCACCAATCTGCCCGGATCGAAGTTCCAGTCCGGCTCGGCTGCCGCCTGGATCGCGGCGCCGCCGAGCGGCAGGCGCCTGCCGGTATCGGCGATACGCTTGCGGATCGTGTCCGATTGCAGGTAGGCGAGCAGGTCGGTGAAGAACTTCTCCACCTCGGGGCCGCGCCCATGGTCGATGAAGCCGAGCGGTGAATCGCCGACCGCAACGCCGTCGGCGGGGTAGATCGCGTAGAGCGGCTCGTCGCCCATCTGCTTCAGCTTGTCGTTGGTCTCTTTCAGCGTCGCCTCGTAGTTCCACATCGCGTCGTAGAACGTGCCCTTGCGCGCAGAGTCGATGAACAGGTCGGCCAGCCAGCCCGAGGAACCGGACGAGCGCTCGACGCCTTGCAGAAGGGCGCTGACCGTGTCGCGCACATTCGGATTGTCGAGGTCGCCGGGCTGGATTACTTCCTTGCCGCCGAGCGCGCTGGATAGCATCGCGAGATAGGCGCTGGCGCCGGAATTGGACTGCGTGGCCGACGTCATCAGGAATCTCAGCTTGCCGTCTTTCACCGCGGCAAGAATGTCCTTCATGAATACGTCCCTGCCGACCCAGCCGAGTTCGGCGGCCTTGGATTTGCGCACGCCGAGGATGACCGGCATCTGCGCGATCGAGGTCAGGTTGCGCACCTTGCGGCCGGAATCGAACAGGTCCACCCAGACGCTCGAAGCCGGCCAGACCGCATCCTGGTCGAGTCCGCCCGGCTTCTGCAGGCCAAGGCCGATGTCGAGCGAGCCTTGATAAGAGACGATGCAGGTGGCGCCCTGCTTGGCGCAGAACTCTTGCACGATCGGCTCGAGAACGGTGTTCTCGGAACCGGACACGATCGAGAATTTGACGTTGCTCGAATTGCAGGCGGCCAGCAGCAGCGAGACCGCCAGCAGGAGAACGGACGACAGCGTCTTCGGCATCGAGGCTCCGTCAGCCCTGGGTGAGCGCTTTCTTGAGGTCCGCGGTCATCTGGTCCATCTGCTTTTCGGCGTCCGCCCGCTTCTGGCGGCCTTCCTGCTGGACCTTGAGCACGCCCTGCACGGTGTCGATCAGGTCGCGGTTGGCTTGAGCCAGCGTCTCGACGTCGACGATGCCGCGCTGCGCCTGCTCCTCGATCGAGATGGCCTGATCCTTCATCATCTTCGAGGTCTGGCGGATCATCTCGTTGGTGGCGTCGGTCACCGTCTTCTGCAGCTCGAGCGCCGATTTCTGGTTGGTCAGGCCGAGCAGGATGACCATCTTCTGCTTCCAGGCCGGCACCGTCAGCGCCGACGTCGCCTGTGACCGGGCTCACGCGACAGCAGTTGGATCCGCCAGCCATTGCCTGACGATCGTCGCATCCGAATCGCCGATCTCATGCCCAGATGTGATAATCCTTGCGTCGACCGTGGCGCCGCGCTGGCTTAGCAGCATCACCAGCGCCGGCGCGAAGGGACCGTAAGTGAGGTCGGCGGCGCCGGCGATCATCAGCACCTTTGTGCCGCCGAGATCCGTCGGCGGCGTCTCGGCCAACACCGGCATGGCCCGCAAAAGCGCGGCCCGCCGGACGAGACCGGAATGAAGCAGCATCAGGCTCGAGACCAGGTTGGCGCCGTTCGAATAGCCGAGGAAGGCTGCGCGGGAGAGATCGAGCCCGTGGCGCTTCGTCGCCTCGGCAACGAACGTCGCGAAGGCGTCCGTTTCCGTGCGGATGCTGGCCTGCTCGAAGCTGGTCGGCGTGATCCGCTCGAACCAGCGAAAGCCGTCCTCTTGTGGGATTCGACCGCGCGCGGCGACCAGTGCGGCATCCGGCGCAATCTGTTTCGCCAGCGGCACCAGCGTGGTTTCATCGACACCTGACCCGTGTAGCAGGACCAGGCATTCGCCGCTTGCCTCTGTTGGCTGTGTGAAGCGGTAAGGGAAGCTCAAGTCACGCAGGACGGCAGTTTTGCCGGTATATTCGGACACGCTTATATCCTTTTGATTTTATGATAGATTCGTTGATTTGCCGGCTTCAAAACGGAATATTTTCTTGCTCCGCGAAAGTTGATTGAACCAGGCTTACTTCAGACCGTTTCTGCGCCGATACACTCCGCCACGGGAGGAATCAAAGCGGTGCGCCGGGGGTCGCATTGCCCCAATGAACGACCAGCTTTGAGGCCTTTTGTCGATGACCATGCCAGTTTCGCCCGGACGCGATACGCGTATCGATGTGTTTCGCGCGCTCGCGCTGCTCACCATCTTCATCGATCATGTGCCCGGCACGATGTTCGAGACGCTGACCTACAAGAATTTCGGCTTCTCGGACGCGGCTGAAGCCTTCGTGCTGATCTCCGGCATGTCGGTCGCGCTCGCCTACGGCAGCAAATTCCAGTCCGGAGGCCGGCTGCTGGCGACGCTGAAGATGTGGCGGCGCGCCGGCGTCCTCTATGTTGCCCATATCGTCACGACCATGGCGGTGATGGCGCTGTTCTGCGCCGCCGCGGTGTTCGCCAGGCGGCCTGAGCTGTTGAAACTGATCAACATCGAGCCGCTGATGAAGAACACACCGGAAGTCCTGGTCGGCATCGTCACGCTCGGTCACCAGCTCGGCTACAACAACATCCTGCCGGTCTACGCGGTGCTGCTTTTGCTGGCGCCGGCCTTCCTGCTTTTGATCAGCTACCGGCCGGTGCCGGCGCTTGTTCTGTCGGGAGCCCTGTGGCTAGTCGTCGGCATCTGGCAGATCGCGCCGCCCAACTATCCGGAGCCCGGTTTCTGGTTCCTCAATCCGCTGTCCTGGCAGTTCCTGTTCAACATCGGCCTGGCCGCCATGCTGCATGTCAGGCGCGGCGGCGTGATTCCGGTCAATCGCTGGCTGCTCGGAGCCGCCGCCGCCTATGTACTGACGGCGCTCGTCTGGGTGCACAGTCCGCTCTGGGGCCGGATATCCTGGCTCGATCTGCCGGTGGTGCTGACCGGCTTCGACAAGACATTCCTGTCGCTGCCGAGGCTCCTGCACATATTGGCGGTGAGCTATCTCATCGTCGCGCTGCCGGCTGTCTCGAACCTGTTCCGCACCAGCCCCGACCATCCGCTCGCCATCCTCGGCAAGCGCTCGTTGCCTGTGTTCATCACCGGCACGGTTCTCGCCATGGTGGCGCAGGTGCTGAAGCTGATCAATCCGGGCGGCCTCGCCTATGACACCCTGCTGATATCGGCCGGCATCGCCATGCAGTTCGCGCTCGCGTTCTATCTCGAATGGCTGTCCGGCATCGGTTCATCGGGCAAGAAGCCGGCCCGCGGCGAGGTGCCAGCGCGTGCGTCTTTCGGCGTCCAGCCGATGGCAGCGGGGAATCGGTGAGGTCGGTCAGGGCCTCGCCGGTCCGGTCGATGCCCGGACGATCAGTTCGACACCGAGCATCTCGCGCCGCACTGAGCCGTCGAAATTGAGGATCATTCGCGCCGCCCGACGGCCGATCTCGGCGATCGGCTGGGCGATCGTGGTGAGCCGAGGGCTGCACAGCAGGCCGTCCGGAACGCCGTCGAAACCGATGACCGAGACATCCCCCGGGACATTCAGACCCCGCCCGCTCAGCCAGTCGACCGCGACCATGGCCATGCGGTCGGACATCGCCAGGATCGCTGTGGGCGGCTCGCCGCTGGCGAAGATGGCTTCGAGGCCGGCCCTGGTGGAGGCGGCCTCGTTTTCGGTCTCGTAGACCGGCACCTTGGTGGTGTCGATGCCGAAGCGGGAAAGCTCCTCGAAATAGCCGGCAAGTCGGTCGCGCGTTGCGGTGTAGAGCGCCGTCCCGAGCCGCCCGGGCGTCACAAGACCGGTGCTGCCGTCAACGAAAGGCAGCGACAGAACGGCGAAGCGGCGGTGCCCAAGTTCGCCGAGATGACGCGCGGCCAGCCTTGCGCCGGCGACGTTGTCGATACCGATCATCGAGATGGTGTCGTCATCGAAGCCGACTGCGAGCGCGACGAAGGGGAGCCTGCGTTCGCGCGTCAGCTCGACGAGGCGAGGGCCTCCCTCGATGCAGAACAGGATGAAGCCGTCGACCAGGGCACTCTGGATGTTCCAGGCGAGTTTTTCGTCATTTTGAGCCGATACCAACGCAATGCCGGCACCTGTGGCGTCGCATGCCTCGGAGATACCGGCCATCATCACGCGCGCGAAAGGGTCGTCGAAGAAATAGGAGAGGGGCTCGGTCGATGCGACGCCGATCGCATTGACCTTGCCGGCGCGCAGCAGCCGGCCTTTGGGGTCGGGTCCGGCATAGCCCATCGCCTCGGCCACCGCCTTGACCCGCTCGCGCACTTCCGCGCGCACGATCTCCGGGCGGCTGAAGACGTTGGAGGCCGTGCCATGCGAGACGCCGGCCGCCTTGGCGATATCGGCCAGCCGGATGGGGCGTGCCTGGCCTTCGATGAGTGATGCCATGTCTGTTCTCCCGGACCTCCCACGCCGCACTACATGGACGGGGATCGATCTCCGGTCCAATATCATTTTTCTTGGATCGATTCAAATTCCGCTTGACTCCCAGGTCGGATGGCCTATGTTTGAATCGATCCAAGTTGGCAATTCGGCCGATTGGAGCGAGTTTGGAAGGAGGGTGCGATGCATCCGGTCAACTTTCTGTTTGAGGACGTCTACCGCAACGATTGGGGCATTGCCTCGGCTGCGCTCAGCGAGAAGCGCCGCGGCAAGGCAAGTCCATGGAGGCGCGAGCCGCGCTTTATCGTGGATCGCAAGCGCGGCTGAGCGGTCGGTCTTTTTCACGTCGATCGATTGGATCGATTCAATTCAGAGGAACAAAGCTATGCATCCGATGAACCATCTGTTCGAGGATATCTATCGCAACTATTGGGGCATCTCTCCGGCGTCCGAGCGGCCGGAGCGGCGGCGCCTCACAGGGCCGGCCGTGCGCAGTCGCGAATGGCTGGCAAGGCGCGAGCGCCGGCAGGACTGAGCGCCGGTCTCAGGCGCGACGCAGGACGAGGGCCGAACCGGCGATCGCCAGCCAGCCTGCAATCAGGAGGGTGCCGCCGATCGGCGCCGACATCGGAAACAGCCGCGAACCCAGGAAGTCGCGGGCGAGAAGATCGCCGCAGAAAAGCACCAGCCCGAAAAGCAGGACCAGGCTTGCGATTCGCAGGGCGCGGTCGGCGCCGATCAGCCCGACGGCGAGGAAGACCGGCGCGTGCATGAGCAGGAAAGACGCCGCCGTGCCGACGAAGCCGCCGCCCAGATGCGCGGCCGCGGCCGACAGCGCCACGCCCGCCGCGCCGCAGAGGCCGCCGGCAAGAACGAAGATGCGGCTGCCTCCGCTAGCTGCTTGTTCAGTTGTGCCCATATGGGGGTGCCTCCTGCCATACGACCGATGTAGTGAAAGCGCGGATGGTGTCGCGAACTCAGCCGATGAAGTAGCGATAGCCGAGCCAGGCCGCCAGTGTGGCAGATGCGCCCCAGACGGAAGCGATGACGACTGCGGCTACCCGACTCACCGGGCGCTCTCCCGCAAGCGCGGCAGCGGCTCGATGTTCTGCCATGACCTCCGGTGGAATCATCTTCAGCACGGCCAGGATGCCGAGCGGCACAATGATTGCGTCATCGAGATATCCCAGCACCGGGATGAAGTCGGGAATCAAGTCTATTGGAGACAGGGCATAGCCGGCGACACATAGCGCCAGCACCTTCGCATACCAAGGCGTACGGGCATCACCGGCCGCGAGATAGATCGCGTGCACGTCTTGCTTGATCGTGCGCGCCCAGTCCTTCAGCTTGCCGTTCATCGGGTGGGTTTATCCGCAAAAGGCGAACGTGTCAGGAACTGCCGGCTTGCGCCAGTATGTTGCGCGTGCGCCGCGACTGGACAATCCAGTTGTAGGCCGCGCCGCCGGCCATCAGCAGCGATGTTCCCAGGAATACCGAGCGCATGCCGAAATGGCCTCCGGCAAAGCCGCCGAGCAGTGGCCCGGCCACCTGGCCGACATATTGCGCCGAGATTGACAGGCCCAGCACATTGCCGCCGACGCCGTCCGGCACGTTGTGGCGGATGACGCTGGTGATGCAGGGCAGGAGCCCGCCCAGCGCCAGACCCATCAGGAAGCGCAGACCGATCAACTGCCAGCCCTCTGTGACGAAGGCCTGTGGGATCAACAGCAGGGCCGAGATGGCAAGCGCGGCGATCACCACGTTCCAGTGGCCGATGCGGTCGGCGAGCTTGCCCAGCCACGAGGCCGACAGGATGGCGCCGAGCGCCGCCGCCGACATGACCACCCCGGCGACCAAGGTCACCCGGCTCTCGTCCTCGATCAGCTGCTGCACATAGACAGTGATGATCGGCTCGATCGACATGGTAGCGAAGGCGAGCAGCATGCCGGTCGCCAGCATGGCGACGACCGGGCGCTTGTCGGGGATCTGCGACCAGCCGCTTTTCGGCTTTGACGCAGCTCCAGTTTTGGCCGCCGCCGGGCGAGGGGTCTCCTTGATCAGGAAGGTCGTCGCCAGGAAGGCGAGGAAGATGACGCCGCCCGACAGCAGGAAGGTGGCGCGGATGCCGATCACCGGCGGCAATGCGCCACCCAGCAGCGGCCCGACCAGGCCCCCCGCCGTGATGCCGGCCGAGAGCACGCCCAGCGCCCAGCCGGAACGCTCCTTCGGTGTCTGCATGGCGACCAGGATGGTCGAGCCCGACGAATAGCCGCCGGCAAAGCCGATCAGCAGGCGCAGCAGAACCAGTTGCCAGACGGTTTCGACCATGCCGGTCAGCGACATGCAGATCGCCATGCCGAAACTGGCACGCACCAGCATCAGCTTGCGGCCGTAGCGGTCGCCCAGCCGTCCCCACAGCGGCGCCACAAGGGCGGCCGCGAAGAAGGTGGCACCGTAGGCGATGCCCGACCATTGCACGATCGCGGCATGGCCCTCGGCGCCCAACTGCTCGACATAGAGCGGCAGGAAGGGCAGCAGCAAGGTCATGGCGATGAGCGTGCTGAACGAGCCCGCGAAGCAGACGGCGAGATTGCGCCGCCAGTGGACGTTGTAGCCGCCCTGTTCGCTGCCGTTCTTGCTCATCTCATGCCCGTGCCATGGTGGGGTTGTTACGGATACCAATTTGGGATACCAAGCTGGTATCCGTCATGGACCTCAACCCTGCCGCTGTCAATGCGGCCATACGAACGGAACCGCCATGTCGCAGATGCAGAGCGTCGAACGGCAGCTTCGCGAGATGATCCTCGGTCTTGAGATCGGGCCCGGCGAGCGCCTGACCGAGCGCTGGATCGAGAGCCGCTTCGCCGCCTCGCGCACGCCGGTCAGGGCCGCGCTGCTGCGGCTGGAAACCGAAGGGCTGATCTGCCGCGACGGGCGCGGCTGGACGGTCTCGCCCATCAATCTGGCCGAACTCGAACAAATCGCCGTCTATCGCGAGGCGGTCGAGGTGGCCGCCGTCAGGCTGACCTGCCTGCTGGAGGACAGAAGCGCCGTCGACGCCATCGAGGCGATGCTGGAGTCCTGCGATGCAGGCACTCCGCGCGAGGAATGGCACCGCATCGGCATGGATTTCCACATCGAGCTGGCCAGGCTCTCCGGCAACGAATTCTTGTTTCGGGCGGTGCGCGATGCGATGACCAGGCTCTCCCGCGCGCGCTGGCTGGAGGTACGCGACGAGGCGGCACTCGGCCGCGCATGGGCGGAGCATCATGCCGTACTGGCGGCTGTGCGGGTGGGCGATGCGGAAGCGGCGGCGCGATTGCTTTCAGCCCATATCGTCGGCAGCCGCAACCGGCTGGTGACGTCGCTGCGCGACGACCGGCGCGGCCTGCGGGCCCGGGGCTTCGCCGTCGTCGCCGCGTGATCGCGACCATCGCCCTGGACTGAACCGTCACCCGCACAATGGCTTGCGCGGCATTGCGCCCGCCAACCCAGCCGGCTCTCGGCCGGCCGGCGGTGCCGTGCAGTTTGCAGTGTGAAAGTTCGACGGACTGATGCTAAGAGCATTTTGCCCCCAGTCCAGGTGACCAACGATGGCCACGCCTCTCCGAACCGCAGCCAAGGTGTTTTACTACGCGCGCAACTTCGCGCGCGACCTCGCTCCGCAGGCGCTGTTCCGCCACCGGCTGAGGGGATGGCTTGAGCAGGCACGGCGGTCGGACGGCTCGGTCCGCGAGCGGGTGAACTTCTATAACAGGCTGCAGCAGCCCTTTGTGCCGAGCCCGGCAGCGGTGCCGGTCAGCCGGCTGCCGTTCTCGCCGAGCATGTATTATTACGACCTCAAGGAATTTGCCCGCTATTTTGATCCGGTGCTGCTCATCGACCTCGAATTTGGCGATGTCATCGACGTTCCCAAGATGCCGGCGATCGTCAAGGACCGGCCGATCATGGACGGCAACGGCAATGCGGTGCTGATGAAGCTGGACAAGTTCCGCCACTTCCAGATGCCCGCCGACCGGCAGCCCTTCGCCGACAAGCGTCCGTTGGTGGTTTGGCGCGGCGATCTCAACAACCCGATCCGCACGCGGTTCCTCGATGCGGTGCGCCACTTGCCGATCTGCGATGTCGGGACGCCGAAAAAGGACGCGAAGGCCGAATACCAAAAACCCTATCTCACCATCGATGAGCAGCGGCGCTACCGCTACATTGTCTCGCTCGAAGGCAACGATGTCGCGACCAACCTCAAATGGATCATGAGCTCGAACTCGCTCTGCCTGATGCCGCCACCGACTTACGAGACCTGGTTCACCGAAAGCGAGGTCAGGGCCGGTGTCCACTATGTGCAGCTGGCGCCTGACTTCTCCGATCTCGCCGACAAGGTGCGTCATTTCGAAAGGCACCCGGCCGAGGCCGAACGCATCGTCGCCGCCGCCAACGCCTATTGCCGAAAATTCCGCAACGAGCGGGACGAACAGGCGATCTCGCTGCTCGTCCTCTACAAATATTTCGTGCTGAGCGGCCAGGTCAAACCGGATCCCGAAGTCTGGCGCTTCATCGCCGGCTGACCCGTTGCGGCCCCTCAGATATCGCTGCGGTCGAGCACCAGGTCGGCCGGTCCGAAGCGGCCCTTGGCCGTCAGCTGCTGGTGCCAATAGGGGTAGAGGACCGGCGGCCGGCTGACGGCGTCGAGCCGCGCACGCTCGTCGAAGGACAGAGTCAGGCTGGCGGCGGCGATGTTGTCCTTGAGCTGCGCCTCGCTGCGGGCGCCGATCACCAGCGACGAGACGGCCGGCCGGCCGAGCAGCCAGGCGAGCGCCACCTGCGCGCCCGATACGCCCCTGGCCTTGCCGATGTCGACGAGCACGTCGACGATCTGCCACAGCCGGTCTTGGTCGCGGATCGGCGGCTCCGACCAGCCGCCGAGCTGGCGGGCGGTTGGGCTGTTGCGGTCGTACTTGCCGCTGAGCAATCCGCCGGCGAGCGGGCTCCACACCAGCACGCCGAGCCCCTGGTCGACCGCGATAGGCAAGAGCTCGTATTCGGCCTCGCGGGCCTCGAGCGTGTAGTGGATCTGCTGGGTGACGAAACGCGGCTGGTGGCTGCTGTCGCTGATGGCGAGCGCCTTCATCACCTGCCAGCCGGAATAGTTCGAGCAGCCGACATAGCGGATCTTGCCTTGGCTCACCAGCGTGTCGAGCGCGGCAATCGTCTCCTCCAGCGGCGTCACGCCATCCCATTCGTGCAGGAAGTAGATGTCGATGACATCGGTCTTCAGCCGCTTCAGGCTCTTCTCGCACTCGCGGATCAGGTGATGGCGCGACAGGCCCTCGTCGTTGGGACCCTTGCCGATGCGCATGCGCGCCTTGGAGGCGATCAGCACGTCGTCCTTGCGCTTGCCGCCCAGAGCCTCGCCGATGATCTCTTCCGAAATCCCGTTCGAATAGACATTGGCGGTGTCGATGAGGTTGATGCCGGCATCGATGCAGAGATCGATCATCCGGCTCGCTTCATTGAGGTCGGTCTTGCCGACCGCCGCGAAGGCGCCGGCGCCGCCGAAGGTCATGGTGCCGAGCGTCAACGTCGAAACCTTCAGCCCGGAACGGCCGAGTGTGCGGTATTCCATTTGAGATCCTCGCGATTGCATTGGGAGAGGCGCCACGAGCGGGCTGCCCGAATGAGAACGCATATTTGTAGGACAAGTTCACCGGTTTGTCGCCCTGTCGCGGCGAGCGGTCGTTCAAATCTCAAGCGACGGTATTGCAATAAAACCGTCATTGCCGGCCTTTATTGAAGTCGGCTCAGGATGGCGCGCGGCAGCAGGGTGTCATCCCACCACACATGGCAGGCTGGCACGCGGAGCAGCACGATGAACGAACTGAAATCGAATTCCGGAGCCAGGGACTGGCTGGAAGCCGAACTCGCCGACACGCTCGACGAGGACTACGAACTGGAGCTATCGGAGCCGGCGCTGTCGCTGGAGATCGCCAAGATCTACAAGGATTCGCATCCGCCTTCGATCGAGCGGCAGCAATATTTCCGTGACCTGCTGCGGCTGCAATCCGAGCTGATCAAGCTGCAGTCCTGGGTGGCCTACCACAAGAAGAAGGTCGTCGTGATCTTCGAAGGCCGCGACTCGGCCGGCAAGGGCGGCGTCATCAAGCGCATCACCCAGCGGCTCAATCCGCGCATCTGCCGCGTCGTGGCGCTGCCGGCGCCGACCGAGCGCGAGAAGTCGCAGTGGTATTTCCAGCGCTACGTGCCGCATCTGCCTGCCGGCGGCGAGATCGTGCTGTTCGACCGCTCCTGGTACAACCGCTCCGGCGTCGAGCGGGTGATGGGCTTTGCCGGGCCGGACCAGGTGGAGGAATTCTTCCACGACGTGCCGGAATTCGAACGCATGCTGGTGCGCTCCGGCATAACGCTGGTCAAATACTGGTTCTCGATCACCGACGAGGAGCAGCAGATGCGCTTCCTGATGCGCATCCACGACCCGATGAAGCAGTGGAAGCTGTCGCCGATGGACCTGCAGTCGCGCGTGCGGTGGGAGCAGTATACCAAGGCCAAGGAAGAGACCTTCGCCCGTACCAACATCCCCGAGGCGCCCTGGTTCATCGTCGAGGGCAACGACAAGAAGCGCGCCCGGCTGAACTGCATCGACCATCTGCTGCAGCAGTTTCCCTATGAGGAGGTTCCGCACGAGGAGATCACGCTGCCCGAGCGCGTCTTCAATCCCGAATACGAGCGCCAGGTGCTGCCGCGCGAGCTTTACGTGCCGGAGAAGTATTGAGCATCTTTTTTCCTTCTCCCCGTTCACGGGGAGAAGGTGCCCGAAGGGCGGATGAGGGGCGGCGCCGACGTCAGCAATTGAGCCTTAGTTCGCCGTCAGCGGCTTGTCGCCAATCTTCAACCGGCAGCGCGGCCCCTCATTGCCCTGCCGGGCATTTCTCCCCGTGAACGGGGAGAAAGAGCTGTAATCACGCCCGCTCAATCACCACATGCGTGGCGAGGGGCGTTGCCACCTGCTCGGTGCAGCGATAGCCAAGGCCGGGCATGTCCAGGCCGGCGAAAAGATGCTCGCCCTTGCCGAGCAGCACCGGCGATACCGCTAGGTGCATCTCGTCTATGAGCTTCTCGTGCAGATATTGTCGGATGGTCGAAACGCCGCCGCCGACCCGCACATCCTTGCCGCCAGCCGCCTCCCTGGCTTGCTCCAGCGCCGAGTGGATGCCGTCGGTGACGAAGTAAAAGGTCGTGCCGCCTTCCATGGCGATCGGCGCCCGCTTGTGATGCGTCAGCACGAAGGTCGGCACGTGATAGGGGGGGTTGTCGCCCCACCAGCCCTTCCAGGTCTCGTCCGGCCATTCGCCGCGGATCGGGCCGAACATGTTGCGGCCGAGGATCCAGGCGCCGACATTCTCGAAGCTGCGCGTGGCGAACGCGTCGTCCGTGCCGGTGGTACCGCCGTCCTTGCCCATCACAATCTTGCGAAAAAAGCGGGTGCCGATCATCCATTTGTGCAGGTTCTCGCCGCCGATACCGAGCGGGTTGGCGAGATCCTGATCCGGACCGGCGCCGAAGCCGTCAAGCGACAGGGTGAATGCACTGACGCGAAGCTTGGACATGCTACCTCCTTCATAACCAGTTGTATTTTGCAAGCAGTTAGTGGTTAGTCTAACTGATTGCGTATTGCAAGCGGTATCTGGTGCGCGGATGGATGCGGATCGCGCCCCGGCAAGTTCAGGAGAATGATCAGTTCGGCGACGGCGAACTACCAACCTCGTCCGCCGTGTCACCGGCAGACATCGTTCCACCGGCGACAAGCTGGCGCTGCAATGCCATCAACATGGTTCTGCCGAGCTCATCGGGTGCCTCGCAATTCGTTGACACTCGATAGGAGTTGTCGACATAGGAACCAAAACCAACCGTCGACGGAAGCGGCGGCGTAGAGCATTTTTTGGCCGCGCATCGATCCGGAGTGATCGACGAGAATGGAAACAACGGTATTGGCGAGGTCGGGCGCCGACGGGCCGTTGCGGATTTCCGCGGCGAGATCAGCCGCCTGAATGAGATGTTTCGTCCTCCAGCCCGCCAGGCCGTTCTCCAGTTCGGCCCATGCGGTGTCGAGCGCGGATTGATGCTTTCCCGAAAGCGGCCCGATAGCACTGGACAGCTTGGAACTCGGCACAATCCAGTCATGGAGCGTGACGTAGGCGTGATAGCCCAGCGTAGTAGTATCGCCGCGTGGGGTGGCAACGAACAATGATTTGAGATGCTTGCCCAGCCCCCGCAGCAATGTCGGCTATCCCTTCAGCATCGCCGCCACTTCTGGCGCGAAATAGGTGAGGATTCCGTCGCAGCCGGCGCGTTTCAGCGCAAGCAGCGATTCCAGCATCGCCTTCTCGCCGTCGATCCAGCCATTGGCGGCGGCCGCCTTGATCATCGAATATTCGCCCGACACCTGGTAGGCGAAGGTCGGCATTTGCAGTTCGTCCTTCAGCCGGCGGATGATGTCGAGATAGGGCAGGCCGGGCTTCACCATCAGCATGTCGGCCCCTTCGGCGAGGTCCTGCTCGGCCTCGCGCAGCGCCTCGTCGGAATTGGCGTGGTCGAGATAGTAGGTCTTCTTGTCACCCTTGAGCAGGCCGGCCGTGCCCACCGCCTCGCGATACGGGCCGTAGAAGGCGGAGGCGAACTTCGTCGCGTAGGACATGATCGCCACGTCCTGAAAACCGTTGGCGTCGAGCGCGTCGCGGATGGCGCCGATGCGGCCGTCCATCATGTCCGACGGCGCGATGATGTCGGCGCCGGCCGCGGCCTGGATGACGGCTGCCGCCGCCACCTGCGCAACCGTCTCGTCATTGACGATAATGCCGTCGCGCAGGATGCCGTCATGGCCATGGCTGGTGAACGGATCGAGCGCGGCGTCGGTGATGATGCCGATCTCCGGCGCCGCATGCTTGATGGCGCGGGTGGCGCGGTTGATGATGTTTTCCGGGTCGAGGATGTGCGAGCCGGTCTGGTCGCGCAGCGAAAGCTCGACATTGGGAAAAGTGGCGATCGCCGGAATGCCGAGCTTGGCCGCACGCTCGGCCTCCTTGACCGCGAGGTCGAGCGACAGGCGGAACACGCCGGGCATTGCGGCGATCGGCTCGCGCACATCCTTGCCGTCGACGACGAAGATCGGCCAGATAAGGTCGTCGACCGAAAGACGGTTCTCCTGCACCAGGCGCCGCGACCAGTCGGCCTTGCGCATGCGCCTGAGCCGCCGGCTGCCGGTAATCTCGTCGACGCTGCGCGCGCCGGCAGGCTTTGCGGGGGTGAATTTGTTCATCGCGTCAACTCTCGTTTGACCGGTTTTAACACGCGGTCTCCCGACAGACCAATGCGACACGATTGTGCCAGCCTTCCTTGTCCCCGTTGACGGGGAGAAGGGGGCAGCGCCGACCTCTCAGGGCTGCCCATTGCCCGACAGCACTTGCGCCGCGCCCCGCATGGCGACACGGAACGCCTCGTCGAAGCTGACGCCGCGCACCTGCCAGCGATAGGTCTTGCCGCCATCGGCCAGCCGCCAGTCGGCGATCCAGCCCAGGTCCTTGTCGCTCCATACGATGCTGCCGGCGAGCGCCTGGTCGGCGCCGGCCTTCCTCGCCAGCTCGTCGAGCGTGGCCATGTCGGTGGTGTGCAGCGCCTTCTCGTCCATCCCGGAAATCATCGACCCCGGCGGGAAGGCGATGCGCATCAGCAGCGGCCCCGTGGCGTTGATGAAGGATTCGCGCATCGCCTCGCCGCGCTCGTCATCGGCGCTCAGCGCGAAATGCCGCGTGCCTTGCTCGGCCATCAGGAAAACCGCGACCGTCGGTCGCTCGCCGAGCCAAGGCTTGCTGCCAAGCTGGGCCAGCACCTTGTCGATCACAGCGGGCTTGTAGAGGCAGGTGAGGTCGTGCGGCCGGTCATGCGTGCCTTGCTCGTCATGCACGGGGATGCCTTCCAGCCGGTCGTGGTAGCGGAAGGATTCGACGAAATCGCCTGCCTTGTCGCGCAGCGCCGCCATCTCCGGTTTGCCCGGCAGCCGCTGATCGCCCGAGACCCTCACAAGCACTTTGTCCAGGCAATCCCTGAAGCCGATCTTCCGGTTGACCTCGCCGGTGCCGGTGACGATCGTCTGCGACTGGTAGAGCGCTTCCGTCGCGGCCAGAGCAGCACCAGACATGAGGCAAAGAGCGATCAGGCAGATCGTTGCAGCCATGAGACGAGAAGGCCCGGTCATGTCTTGCCATCCAGTTCAACGTGGCCATCTTCTAGCACCGGGCGCCAACAGCGGCCAAGTCGGTTGCTTTGCGCCGCATGGCCGCCGGCATGGGGCATCCGTGCGCCACGCTGGACCGGCATGGCCAATCGAAGGAGCGAGCAATGATCTTCATCTGGCTCATCTATGCCGCCTGGATCCTGCTGATCGTCTATCTCACCATTCAAGCGGCGGGTGTGAAGCGCGATACACGGCCGCATTTGCTGCAAAGCTTCGCCTTGCTGTTCGCTGTGATAGTGGCCTTCCTGCTTCCGCATCTGCGGGCGTTCGCATTCGTCAACTTCGCGCCCGTGGGCCCGGCTTTGGCCGGCATTGGTGTCGTCGTCACCCTTGCTGGCATGGCATTCCTGGTATGGGCGCGACAAAGCCTTGGCCGCAACTGGAGCCAGACCGTCTCGGCCAAGCAGGACCATGAACTTGTGACTTCCGGCCCGTACCGCTACGTGCGTCATCCCATGTACACAGGCGGCATGGTCGCAGGTATCGGATCAGCGATCGTGGTGGGCGGCGGTTTTATCTTCCTGCTTATCCTGTTGGGCTCGCTTTTTCTCTGGCGCGTCGGCGCCGAAGACCGGCTCCTTGCGGTGCAGTTCCCCAATGAATTTCCTGCTTATGCCAGGCGAACCAAGGCCTTGATCCCCTTCGTGTGGTAGGCAGCCTGTGGCAATTCGAACGAGCGCAGTCATCTCTGCCCGCGCCCGACAATTGACGTTCGCCCAGTCGCCGCTTAGCACTTCAAATCCCGCAGGCGCGGGGG
The DNA here is from genome assembly GCF_004022645.1 of Mesorhizobium sp. M4A.F.Ca.ET.020.02.1.1. Lineage (NCBI taxonomy): Bacteria > Pseudomonadati > Pseudomonadota > Alphaproteobacteria > Hyphomicrobiales > Phyllobacteriaceae > Mesorhizobium > Mesorhizobium sp. M4A.F.Ca.ET.020.02.1.1. The sequence goes on from NZ_RZOI01000017.1 coordinate 18,451, forward strand.
AGGATTCTCTTACGATGGATTTTGGCGGAGGCGACGAAATTCGCTTCGAGCGGTTGGGCAGGGCCGGCGTCGTTACGCTGACGCGGCCGCAGGCGCTCAACGCTGTCACGCACGCCATGGTCAAGGCGCTTGGCAAGGCGCTCGAAGCCTGGGAGCGCGATGACGGCGTCGATGTCGTGATCGTCAAGGCCGAGGGCAGGGCGTTCTCCGCCGGCGGCGACATCCTGCACATCTATGAGGCCGGCCGCGCCGGGCGGCCGCCGGTCGACTTCTTTGCCGACGAATACCGGCTCAACGCCTGCATCAACGCCTTCGGGAAGCCCTATGTCGCGCTGATCGACGGCATCGTCATGGGCGGCGGCGTCGGCATTTCCTTCCACGGCTCGCAGCGCGTGCTGACCGAGAACGCCCAGTTCGCCATGCCGGAGGTCAGCATCGGCTTCTTCCCCGATGTCGGTGCGAGCCACCTACTGCCGGACCTCGGCGGCAGTTTCGGCATGTATCTGGCGCTGACCGGAACCCGCATTCGCCACGGCGACGCGCTGTGGTCGGGGCTGGCCACCCACACCATCAAGGCCGAGGACCAGGCCGGCTTCCTCGACCGGCTCTGCGCCACCGGCGACCCGGAATCGGTGCTGCGCAGCTTTTTCGTCCCGGCCAGGCGTGAGACGGACCGGTTGGTGCTGGAAGCGATCGCCCGCCATTTCGCACAACCGTCTTTGTCCGATATCATCGCCAGCCTCGATCGGGCCGCAACTTCCGACGAGTTTGCCGCAAGGACGCTCGCGACGATCAGGACGCGCTCGCCGACCAGCCTGCACGTGGCCTGGCGCCAGATCAGCGCCGGGCTGACCATGTCGATGGACGCGTGCATGAAGATGGAGTTCCGCATCCTCAACCGCATGCTGGCCGGTCACGACTTCTACGAAGGCATCCGCGCCGCCATCATCGACAAGGGCTCGACTCCGCGCTGGCGCCCGGCCAGTCTCGACGCGGTGAGCTTCGCCGATGTCGATGCCTATTTCGCGCCCCTCGGCGAGCGGGAGCTCGACCTGTGAGCGAAGTCACCTCCAGGCGCGTCGTGCTGCAGCCCTCGACATCCGAGATCATTTTCGCCTGGTTCCAGCGCGTCATCGCCGGCTACTGCCTGCTGTTTGGCATCCTCTACTGGATCCGGCTGATCGGCTTCTACCCGGGCGCGCTCTGGCGCTTCGACCTGATGCCGGTGCATTGGCAGGTGGCGGCGGTGATGCTCGCCGTGTTCTTTCCCTTCGCCGCCGCGGGCCTTTGGATGCTGGCCTCCTGGGGGCCGGTGATCTGGTTCATCTGCGCGGCGACCGAGATCGTCATGTATGCCGGCTTTCCCGATCTGTTCGGCCATCGGCCGCTGATCATCGCCTCGCACGCCGCGGTGGCGGTGCTCTACATTATCTTCCGGGTTGCGATCTGGCTGCAGAAGCTGCGGGCCCGGCGGTAGATCGCCCGTCGCCGCGGCCCGATCCTGGCATGCCGATTCCCGTCCGAAACCGGTGGCTAAATCTTTAGGTTAATTATCCTTGCTGGGGTGACCGTTCGTTAAGCCTCTTTCGAAACCTCTTACCGGTAAGCTCTTGTTAGCCTTGGCGTTTAAGTCGAATTTTATGAGTATTCGATAGTGTCGCGATCAAGGTGAAAAACAAAAAAATCACCGGGCGACAAACGAGAGGCAAAGACAATGATCAATTCGCGTCCGGCGGCGAAGACCGCCACCGTATCCGACGACCGCCGCGAGGCGATCCGTTCGCTTTACATGGAATCGCTGCAGCTGGTGGAGCGCCTGCACCGCCGCCTGCTTGACGTAATCAAGGATGAGTTCGACCGCAACGGCCGTTCCGACATCAACGCCATCCAGGCGCTGCTGCTCTTCAACATCGGCAATTCGGAGCTGACCGCCGGCGAACTGCGCTCGCGTGGCTACTATCTCGGCTCGAATGTCTCCTACAACCTGAAGAAGCTGGTCGACCTCGGCTTCATCAACCACCAGCGCTCGCGCATCGACCGTCGTTCGGTCCGCGTCTCGTTGACTCCGAAGGGCAACGAGGTGGCTGAGGTGGTCGCCGGCCTCTACGAGCGCCATGTCGGCTCGATCGAGCAGGTCGGCGGCATCAACACCGACGAGTTCAAGCAGATGAACCGCGCGCTGCAGCGGCTGGACCGCTTCTGGAACGACACGATCGCCTACCGGATGTAAGTGCGCATCCACGCCGAGGGATAGAAGCCGCGCCGCAGAAGCGCGGGCAGGGGATACAGTCGGGGACCGGTGTCGAAAGGCGCCGGTTCCTTTTCCTTTTCGCGATGCAAAGGGACCTTCCGGATGCGCCGCGCCCATCGACAGGGCGTCTGCCCTGTTTGCTTTCGCTGCAGCACTGCCTAATGTCGCTTCCTGGCGAGGGAGCGAACATGGACCTGAAAAACCGTTCAAGGATCTGCTGGGTTGCCGCGGTGCTTCTGTTGATTTCGACCGCGGCTTCCGCCGAGGAGTGGTGGAAGGATTCTTTCGCCGCCGAAGGCAGCGCCCCATGCGACAACAACGATACGATCGTGACATTCACCGACAAGGCGGTGGAGATGTGGGAAGTCGGCTGCTCGCTGGAGAGGGTTCAGAAGATCAAGGGCCTCGATGCGATCGTTCTGGACATGACCTGTTCGGACGGTGAAACCACGGAAACGAGACGCGAACTGCTGCTCAAGCTGCACGACAACAAGGTCATGCGTTATCCTCGACAAGAGGTGTTGCAGCGATGTTCGGAATTGAAGGCGCGGCCAGCTCAGGCTCCGAAGGTCGATACTTCGCCCTGAGGGGCAACGCTCCCTGCAACGCCCATCGGTACGCAGGGCGTGGTCGGGCGCGCTGCTGTTGAGATTGGGACGAAGGCCGCTTCAGGTCAGATGCTTGGATTCTCCCATGGGTGCCAAAAAAGCACCGGTCCCTTGCTTTCATCGCCTCGCCGGAAGCAAATCGCGGGCCAAGGCCACGTTGCCGCCATAATCGCGGTGAAAGCGAGAATGCGGATGATGCTGCGGCCGCAAGCTTGCCTTCATCCGGAAGTTGCGTCACGCCGCGTGTTTCACGCTGAAGTGACACCGGCTATGGTTGGCTAATTGTTAAGATTGCCAACCATAAAGTGCGGGCGGGATCGCCCAACGATCAACGCAGCAGTGACCAGATTACTTAGAGAACGTCCATGAGAACCAGCCGCCGTTTCTTCCTTTCCGGAGCCTCCGCGCTTGCCGCGGCCATGGTTGCCAACAGCGCCAGCGCGCAGGACGTGATCGGGGACATCCTGAAATCTTCGGCCCGCGGCAATTGGGACGACCAGTTCGACGCCCGCGCCAGCGAGGGCGGCAAGGTGGCCTCGACGCTGCCGATCTTCAGCCTGCAGACCGTCGCCTTCACCGAGCAGGCGGTGGCGCAGTACCAGACCATCGCCGGCCAGGGTGGCTGGGAGCAGGTGCCCGCGACCAAGAAGCTGCAGCTCGGCGTCGAGGATCCGGATGTGGTGCCGCTGCGCAAGCGGCTGATGATCTCGGGCGATCTGTCGCAGAGCGCCGGCATCTCGACCTCGTTCGATTCCTACGTCGACGCCGCCGTCAAGCGCTTCCAGCTTCGCCACGGCCTGCCGGCCGACGGCGCCATGGGCAAATACACCTACACCGCGATGAATGTTTCGGCGCAGATCCGGCTTGGCCAGCTGCAGACCAACCTGCAGCGTCTGCGCGAAAAGGCAGGCACGCTGGGCAACCGTTACGTGCTGGTCGACATTCCGGCGGCCCAGATCGAGGCAGTCGAGAACGACCGCGTCGTGCTGCGCCACACCGCGATCGTCGGCAAGATCGACCGCCAGACGCCGATCGTGAATTCCAAGATCAACGAGATCATCGTCAATCCCTACTGGAATGCCCCGGTTTCGATCGTGCGCAAGGATATCATTCCGCTGATGCGCAAGGATCCCAACTACCTCAAGGACAGCCACATCCGCCTGTTCGCGCCGGATGGCAGCGAGGTCGATCCAATGACGGTCGACTGGTCGACGGACGACGCCGAGAAGTACCGCTTCCGCCAGGATCCGGGCGCCGGCAACGCCATGGCCTCGGTCAAGATCAATTTCCCCAGCCCGGATGGCGTCTATATGCACGACACGCCGCAGCAGAGCCTGTTCGGCAAGCTGATGCGCTTCGATTCCTCGGGCTGCGTGCGCGTCCAGAACGTGCGCGACCTCGTCACCTGGATTCTGCGCGACACGCCCGGCTGGGACCGCCAGCATTTCGAGGCGACGATCAAGACCGGCGAGAACACCCCGGTTCAAGTGACCAATCCGGTGCCGGTACACTTCCTCTACCTGTCGGCCTGGTCGACGGGACCAGGCGTCGTGCAGTTCCGCGACGACATTTACGGTCTCGACGGCAACGACGCGCTGCAGATCACGTCTTCGCTATAAGCAATTGATATATTTCCAGAAAAGGCCGCCTCTAGGGCGGCCTTTTTGCTTTCCACCTTCCGTCAGCTAGTCTTCGTCGCGACTGGACGGCACGGCCTGCTTTGCGCATGGTCGGGCATATTCGGAATCGCCGCCATGCATGTCGCCGTGTTCATCCTGGTCGTGCTCGTGTTCGTCGCGCTTTCCGGCGCGTTGGTTCGGCTAGTGCGCCTGCCGCTGCCGGTGCTGCAGATCGCCATCGGTGCGGCCCTTGCCTGGCCGGCGCGCGGCCTGCATGTCGAGATCGACCCGGAGCTGTTCCTCCTGGTGTTCATCCCGCCGCTCCTGTTCGGCGATGCCGTGGCCGCGCCCAAGCGCGAGCTTCTGGCGCTGCGCGGGCCGATCCTCGACCTTGCCGTCGGGCTGGTCTTCTTCACCATCGTCGGCTTCGGCTATGCCTTGCACTGGTTGGTGCCGAGCATCCCGCTGGTTGTTGCCTTCGCGCTCGCCGCCGTTCTGTCGCCGACCGATGCGGTCGCCGTGTCCTCCATCGTCGACAGGAACGTGGTTCCGGCGCGGCTGATGCACATTCTGGAGGGCGAGTCGCTGCTCAACGACGCGTCCGGCCTGGTCATGTTCCGCTTCGCCGTGGCAGCGGCGCTGACCGGCAGCTTCTCGCTGGCCGCCGCATCCCTGACTTTCCTCTATGCGGTCGGCGCCGGCATCCTGGCCGGCGTGGCGGCGCTGATCGTCGCCGCCAAGACGCTGCAGTTGCTCAACCGCATCGGCGGCGTGCCCTCCGAGGCGCAGGTGCTGGTGATGATCCTGATGCCCTTCATCGCCTATCTCATCGCTGAGCACGCCGAGGCCTCCGGCATCCTGGCGGCGGTCACCGCCGGCCTGCTCACCGGCGGCTCCGGCCTTTTCCGCTACCTCGGCGTCTCGGCGCGCATGCAGGCCATGTCGCTGTGGACGACGCTGTCCTTCATCTTCAACGGCGCGCTCTTCATCCTGCTTGGCCTGCAGCTTCCGGACATCGTCCGCAACGTGCCGCCGGAGCTTTCCAGCAGGCATTGGCTGATCGAGCCCGTGGCCACGGTGCTGATCCTGACGCTTTGCCTGATCGGCCTGCGGTTCCTGTGGATCTGGGTCGGCGACATTGCACAGCGCGTCGCGGCGCGGTTCGGCAAGCATAAGGCCGAGCCGTTCGGGCTGCGCGTGCGGCTCGCCGGTTCCGTCGCCGGGGTGCGCGGCGCCA
>NZ_RZOI01000180.1:0-9239 GCF_004022645.1 Mesorhizobium sp. M4A.F.Ca.ET.020.02.1.1
GCGCAGCGCCGGCGTTCCCGCCGTCGTCACCGAGCCGCCGCCCTTCAGGCCGAGCCCTGCGCCGTCGCTGATGTCGGCGTCAAAGGTGAGTTTCTTGCCGGCGAACGTTCCCGACGAGGAAATGTTCATGCCGCCGAGGCCGGCGCTGCGCGTCTGCGCGGTCTGCACGCCGCCGGCGTCGATCTTGAAGGCAACCGACGGATTGGCCGGCGCGCCCGTCACCTTGACCGTACCGGAGATGGAACCTGCAGCATCGAGGCCGCGCGAAAAACTGTTGGCGAGCGAAGCCGGCACCTTGGCCAGCGCGGCATTGATATCGAGCGCCTGTCCGACCTTGCCGGTCACCGTCGCGGTGCCGCCGCCGAGATTGAGCACCAGCCTGTCCAGGCTCGTCGTGCCGTTGGCGATACTGACCGTCGAGGCCTGCGCGATCGCCGCCTTGATGCCTTGCACGGTCGCCTGACCTGAGGTGAGTTCGATGGTCGTGGTGCCATTCGCCACCCTCACCCGCCCGGCGGCCTTGGCCGGAATGTCCTTGACGGTGGCGCCGCCGGAAAAGCCGGTCCAGTCGCCGTCGCGCTTCAGGTCGACATTGATGCCGCTGACCACGGTGCCGCCCGAAGTGACGCTGTCGGCGCGGACCTTGCCGGAGATCACCGGGGCGGCCAGGTAATTGGCGACCAGCGCGTCGATGGCGACGTTCCTGGCCGAGAGGTCGCCACGCGAAATCGCGGCCGTGGTCGCCTTGACGGTGACGTTGGGGCCGTTGGCCGTCTTGGTGAAGGCGATGGTGCCGCGCACGTCGCCTTCGGCCATTTCCAGCGCCAGCGCCGCCAGCGGGCCGATATCGGGCAGGTCGAGCGCGATGGTGCCGGCGGGCACGAAGGCCTCGTCAAGCGCGAGGTCGCCGGAGATCCGGTTCTTCCCGAGCGACAAGAGCAGCCCGTTGATCGCGCTCTTGCCATCGGTGGTCGCCAGCACCGCGCTGCCTTGCAGCGCCTGCCCGGCGACATTGCCGGTCAGTTGCACATTCGCCTCCGGATTGGCGGCATCGGCCTTGCCGGTGGCCGTCAGTTTAAGCCCGGTGATTTCGCGCGCCGCCACCGAAAGCCTGTCGCTGTTCACAGTCAACGACAGGTCAGGCGCCAGGCTTGGCCCTTGCGCGTTGAGCGCGAAGGCGATCGCGCCCTTGGCGTCCTTGGACAACAGCGAGATATCGGTCAGGGCGCCCTTGATGTCGGCGCTGAGCCTGTTGTCGGCAAGGCTTGCTTGCCCGTCGGCGGTCAGCGCGCCGGAGGCCAGTTTGACCGAACTGATAGTGACACCGCCATGGGCGTCGCGCTTCATCGCAGCGCTGAGCTGCGTGCGCTCGGCCAGCACGCCGCGCGCCGCCGCCGGCAAAGCCGCCGAGAGGGCGTCGACCTTGAGATTAAGGTCGATGGCGCCGTCGGCCAGCGAGACGCGGCCGTTGAAGGCGCTATCCAACGCCTCGCCCTGCACCGAGCCGCTGTCGATCGTGATCGCGTCCGCGGCGAGGCTGCCGGCGACCTTGGCGGTGATCTTGCCGGCGACCAGCGGCGCGATGGTTGGATTGTCGAGCCCGATCGTCTCCACCGTCACCGTGCCGGAAATCGGTCCGGTGCGGCTCTTCACGTCGAAGGCATCGGAATGCAGCGCTAGCGTGATGCCTTCCGACTTGGTGAAATTCGTCGCGATCGAAGGCAGCACGGCCGAGATGTCGAGCTTCGGCTGCGTGCCCTGCCCGGCCGCCTTCACCGACAGCGCCTGCAATTCAAGCTTGATCGGGCTTTCGGCGCTGCCGAACGACAGCGGCAGGCTTGGACCCGTCGAGACAAGGTCGAGGGCGAAATCACTGGCGCCGTTCGCATTGATGGTGCCGGAAGCCTTGCCGGAAATCTTCTCGCCCGAAAGCGTCGCCTGGTCCAGCACAATACCGCCCGCGGTGGTGAAGCTTCCCAAGGCATTGAGGCTGAGCGGCCCGAGGCCGGCCTGGCGGGTCTGGCTGGTTTCGGCGCCGGTCAATTTGGCATTGAAGCGGACGTCCGGATTTGCCGCCGGGCCGGTGACTTCGGCCGTGCCGTCGAGCGTGCCCGCGGCGTCGAGGCCGGGCGAGATATCGTTGGCAAGGGCGGCCGGCAGCGCCGAGACCGTGGCCGCGAGGTCGAGCGTCTGGCCGGCCTTGCCGGAGAGCGTCACCGAACCGCCGCCGAGATCGAGCACCAGCCTTTCGATGCTGGTCACGCCATTGGCGATAGAGAGGTTCGACGGCCCGGCGATCGCCGCCTTGATGCCGCGAACGGTGGCTTCGCCTGAGGCGATCTCGACACTGGTGGTGCCGTTCGCGATCCTGACCCGGCCGGCGGCGGTGGCCGGAATGCCGGCAATCGTGGCGCCGCCGCTGAAATTGGTCCAGTCGCCGTCGCGCTTCAGATCGACGCCGATGCCGCTGACGACGGTGGTTCCCGATGTCACCGTATCCGCTTTGATCGTGCCTGATATCGCTGGGCTCTTGAGATAGTTGGCGATCAGCGCGTTGACCGTGATCGCTTTCGCCGCCACCTCGCCGCGCGCGATCGAGCCACTGGCAGCATTGATGGTGAAGGTCGGCGCCTCGCCTTCCTTGGCGAAGGCGATGGTGCCGTTTATGTCGCCGGTCGCCGTTTGTCCGCCGAGCGCCGCCAGCGGCGCAATGTCGGGCACCGCCAGCGTCAGCGTTCCTTGCGGCAGGAAATTGTCCTCGAGCGCAAGGTCGCCGGAAACCTTGTTGTCGCCGAGGGCAAGGCTGAGCCCCTTGATCGAGCGTTTGCCCTCGCTGGTCACCAGCGACGCCCTTATGTCCAGTGCGTGCTCCTCGACGCTGCCGGTCAGCGAGATGTCCGCCTGCGGGCTGGCGATGTCCGCCTTGCCTTTCGCCGAAAGCTTGACGTCCTTGACCGTGCGGCCGGCCGCGGTCAGGCTGGCGCTGTCGGCCGCGACCGAAAAATCCGGCGCAAAGCGCGGACCGCTCGCGGACAGCGTGAAATTGATTCCCCCGGCGAGCGGCGTCCCGGCCAGCGACGACAGCGCCGAGACGTCGCCCAGCGTTCCCGTGACGTTGGCCTGGATGTCCGAGCCTTGCGCGCGGGCGGTGCCGCTGGCGCTGAGCGAACCGGAAGTCAGCGACAACGAATTGGCGGCGAACGCCCCTTGCGGATCGCGGGTGGCGGCCGCCGAGAACATGACGCGCTCGCCAAGCACCGAGCGGATCTGTGGCGGGAGCGCGCTCGACACCGCATCGGCATTCATTTTCAGCTTCATCGCCAGATCGACGAGCGAAACCGTGGCCGTCAGCGAAGCATTCAGCGCATCGCTGCGCAGCGTGCCCTGGTCGACGGAAATCTCGTCCTTGCTGATCGTGCCGGCCAGATCCGCGATGAGCTCGCCAGTCACCAGCGGCTCCAGCGTCGCCACGTCGGTCTTCAGCCCGCCGGCCGAGAGCTTGATCGACAGCGGACCGCTGCGATCCTGGATATCGAAGCCGTCGGAATGGATCGCGGCCGTGAGATCGTTGAGCTGGGTGCCGCCCGCCGCCACAGAAACCAGCGACGCGCCGATATCGACCATCGGCGCCTTGCCGTCGCCGAAGGCACGGGCGGTTGCGTTCTTGACCGCCACGGTGACCGGCTGCGCCTTTGTGCCGACGTCGAGCACCACCGGCTCGGCCTTGGCGGCGAGTTCCACCGACAGGTCGCTGGCGCCCTTGGGATCGACCATGCCCGCGGCCGTGCCGTGCACGGAGCCGCTCTCGACCACCGCCCGCTCGATGTCGACGCCGCCGCTGGGGGTCGCGGTACCGGCGAGATCAAAGCTGGTCTTGCCGGCAAACAACGGCTTCAGCTTCTCGGGCAGGAAGCGCTCGAAATCGCCGTCGCCCTTGGCCTCCACCATATGGCCCTTGTCGGTGAGCTGGTGGCGTCCGGTGAGCTGGGTGACGATCTGACCGTCGACGACGAAAGTGCCGATGCCGCTCCAGTTGCCCAGCGGTCCTGTGCCGGAGACGACGATCTCGACCGGCGGCTGGCCCGGCAGTTGGAGCAGATTTGCGATGATGCCGCCGGTCGGCTCCGACGCCTTGAGATCGAGGTCGAGCTTATTGTCGGCCGGCGCGAAATGCAGCTTGGCGTCGACATTGCCTTGCTTGCCGTCGTGGCGGGTGACCTTGAGAACCGTATCGACCGAGAGCGGCGCGGCTTCGGCCTTGACGAATCCCTTTGCAGCAAGTTCGGCAATGCCGCTGCCGGCCAGCGCCTCGCCCAGCGCGATCTCCGGCAGGTCTACCTGCTTCACGTCGATCGAAACCGGCAGCGATGTCGTGCCGCTCTCCGCCGGCTGATTGCTCGCCAACGGCAGCCGCGCCAGTTCGATCCGCTCGGCAGCAAGGTGGTCGGCGCTGAAGTTCTTCGACAGAAGCGCCAGCGGCGACCAGTCGAGAGCCACCTTGCGTGCCACCAGCCAAGGTCCGCCGCGGTCTTCCACCACGATATGGTCGAGCCTGAGCGCGCCGGACCAGATGCCGTCGATGCCGCTGACGGTGACCTTGCGCTCATCACTCGACGCCAGGTTCGAGATCATGCCGGCGAGATTGTCGCGCCCGCTCTCGGTCTTGGTCAGCACGACCAGCGCGCCGACCGCCGCCGCCACCACGATGAGCAGCGTGTAGAGAAAAATGCGAAGTATGCGCCAGAACGTCTTCATCAGAAGGCCTGACCAATGCCGGCATAGATGCCGAAACGCGGGTCGCCCGGCCCGCGATTGAGCGGCACCGCCGCATCGACACGCAGCGGCCCGAACGGTGTAAGATAGCGCACGCCGACGCCGGCGCCGACCTTCATATCGGCAAAGTCCGGAAACGACTTCGTCGAAACGGTGCCGGCATCGACGAACGGCACGATGCCGATCGTGTCGGTGATGGCGATGCGCATCTCGACAGAAGTCTCGAAGAAGGAAAGCCCGCCGATCGGCTGTCCGTCGATGTCCTTCGGGCCGATGCCCTGATAGGCATAGCCCCGCACCGAGCCGCCGCCGCCCGAATAGAAGCGCCGGTCGGCCGGAACGCTCTGCAGGCCGGTGCCGACGATGGAGCCGATGCTGGCGCGCTCGGCGAGCACGAATTTGGAAGCTGTGTCCAGCGACTGGTAAGCCGACCCTTCGCCCTTCAGCTTGAGGAACGTCGCGCCGTTCAGTATGTCGTAGCTCGGCTCGGCATAGGCCAGCACCCTGAAACCTCTTGTCGGATTAAGCCGGTTGTCCCTGGCGTCATAGACATATTGCAAGGGTACGCTGGCGATCAGGTAGGTGTGCTTGCCGAACGCGTCGGTGATCCTCGAATAGTCGAGGGCGAATTCCGCCGAAACCCTCTGCTTCTTGTCCAGATCATAGGAGACGCCCATGTTGCCCTTGACCGAGAAATGGTCATAGGCGTCGGGATGCTCGAATACGGTCTTGATGCCGGTGAAGAATTTCGAGGACGGCCCAATCACGCCCGGTTTCTCGAACATGATGCCGGCATTGTAGTTGAGTTCGCCCAGATCGTTGCTGCCGATGCCGCTGATGGCACCCTCGATACGCAGCTTTTCGGCGCGCCCGAACAGGTTGCGGTGGCCCCAATAGCCTTCCAGGCCCAGCCCTTCCGTGTTGGAGACGGTGCCGCCGATGCCGAAATAGCGCGGCTTGCGCTCGCTGACCTGGACGTTGATCGGGATGTTGCCCTCGGTGTCGAGGCTTTCGCCTTCCTTCATCGTCACGCTGTTGAACACCTCCAGTCCGAGCAGCCGGTCGCGCGCGTCGTCGATCTCGTCGGGCGAATATTGGCGGCCGCGCTTCAGCCCAGTCATGTATTCGGTGAAGTCGCGGTCGACCTTCTCGGTTCCGTCGACCGTGGTGTCGCCATAGCCGGCGACCGGCCCGGCCGCGACCGTCAGCGTCACGTCGAGCGTCGAGCTGGCGTGCTCGGCGATGATCTGGCGGTCCGTGATCCTGGCCAGCGGCCGGCCTTCCTGTTTCAGCGCCCGAACGATCAGCGCCTCGGCCTTGAGCACGGCGCCCGAGCCGGCGTCTCCGCCGGCGATCAGGCCGAAATCGGCGCTGGCGAGCCCCGCCGCATCGCCTTCCAGCCTTATGTTGCCCAGCGTGAACTTCGCGCCGGCGGCGATGGAAATGACCACTGGAATAGGTTGCGGCCCCTTGAACTCGGCGTCGGGCGGCAGGTCGTCGAGCGGCTTGCCTTCGATCGTGACGGTGACGACGCCTTCGTAGCGGGCGTCGGCATAGAGGGCGGCGACTAGTTGCTCGCGGTCGGCTCGCGCCTTGGCCAGCAGGCCGAGCGAGCCGGAGACCGGGCGCTCCTCGTCCGCCTTCAGCGTCGAGGCATTTTCCAGTTTCTTGACCAGGTCCTTGTCCGCATCGGGCGCCTCGATGGTCACCGAGTAGCGCAGCGGATCGACAATATCGGCATCTTCGTCGCTGGAAGAACCCCAGAGCTTGATGCCGAATATCTCGAAGGCCGTCGCCGGCCGCGATTCGGCAATGAAAGCAACAGAACAAAGCGCGGCCAGAAGCAGGGCGCGCGGAAGCCCGCGCCCTGGCGCGATCCCCCCTGACATCTGCTTTTCATGCGCCGGCATTAAGACAACCTAGTCGACAAAACTAAAATTGGAATGAAGTTCTGAAACGCTCGTAAAGGGGCCACAATCCAATTGTCTGAAATAGACAGGGCTTGGAATTCACACCTTTTGCGTCTTCGCAAGATTGCGTGATCCCCTGTCCTATGGAGGTTTTGTTGAAATACCGGCCTTTGGCCGGCATGGAACCCGTTGGTGGGTGCAAACCTGCCGAGCTCCGGCGTTGACAAGCCTGACTGAAGCTTGATCATGCCGGGACGCTGGCGATATCTGGAGGGTGATGTGGCAATGCGCGCGGCTCGTGGTCTCTCTTTCCTGGTTCTTCTCTTTTTCGCCTTCAGCGGCGTCGCGCAAGCGGCGGAAGCCCGGCGGATCGTGACGACGGACAATTCCGACTATTTCGGGTTCGACCTCAGGTCCGACCAGAATGTCAGCCTTGACCAATGCAAGACGACATGCCTGGGCGACCCCGCCTGCCGGGCCTTCACCTACAACACCAAGGCCAAATGGTGCTTTCTCAAATCCGACTTTAACCAGCTTAAACCCTTCAACGGCGCCATTGCCGGCAAGGTCGCCAATGTCGATGGCGATCCCGATATCGGCGCGCCGCCGGAACTGGCCTTTTTCCCCGGCTGGATGGCCGACCAGGCGCAGCAGTACCGCAACAAGCTGACCGATCCGGTCTATGACAAGCCGACCGAGGGTCTGGGGGCGCTGCAGGCCGCGGCCGAGCAGGCGCAGCTTACCGGCGACCACCGGCTGGCCATGCAGAAATACGAAGCCGCGGTTACGGTGCTGCCCGATGACGGCCATCTCTGGCTCGAGCTGGCGCGCGAGACGCTTGCCGTGCAGCCGGCCTCCAACACGTCCGAAGGGTCGACCTTGCCGGCAAACGGCACGTCCGCCGCCTTCAACGCCTACAAGCTGGTGCGCACCACCAAGACGCGCGCCCAAGCGCTCGCGCTGCTCGGCGCCGGTCTCGACCGCCGCGATCTCTACCGGCCGTCGCTGCAGGCTTATGAAGCGAGCCTCGCGCTGGTCAGCTCACCGTCGGTCCAGGCCGATTATGCGGACCTCAAGGCCCGCAAGGGCTTCCGCGTCATCGATCACACCGTCGATGCCGACACCAGCGCGCCACGCATCTGCGCGCAATTCTCCGAGGATCTGGTCAAGACCGGTGTCGACTATTCGCAGTTCGTCACCGTCGACAACGCCGCCCCCAAAGGCGTCGAAGCCAAGGACAAGCAGATCTGCGTCGAAGGGCTGGAGCATGGCCAGCACTATGAGGTGACGTTCCGCGCCGGCCTGCCGGCGGCTATCGGCGAGGTGACCAGCGCGCCTGTGGTGCTCTCGATCTATGTCCAGGATCGTGCGCCTTCCGCCCGCTTCACCGGCGACAGCTTCGTGCTGCCGGCGGGCGCGCGCCGCGGCATCCCGGTCGTCACCGTCAACATGAATGCAGCCAAGATGAAGCTCTACCGCATCGGCGACCGTTCGCTGGCGCAGCTTCTGTCCGGCTACCAGTTCCTCAAGCAGCTCGACGGCTACGATCTATCCAACATTTCCGACCAGATGGGTTCGCCGGTCTGGGAAGGCCAGCTCGACATCGCCAACGACCTCAACAAGGAGGTCACCACTTCGTTCCCGGTCGACGAGGCGCTGCCGCAGCGCAAGCCCGGCGTCTATGTGCTTACCGCCCAGGCTGTCGACGACCACAGCGACGAGTATGATTCGCGTGCCACGCAGTGGTTCGTCGTCTCCGACATTGGGCTCTCCACCTATACCGGGCAGGACGGGCTGAACGTCTTTGCCCGCTCGCTTGGAAGCGCCAAGCCGATCACGGGTGCCGAGCTGACGCTGCTCGCCCGCAACAACGAGATCCTCGGCACCGCCACCACCGACGCCGAGGGCCGCGCCGTCTTCAACCCCGGCCTGACGCGCGGCGAAGGCGGCATGGTGCCGGCCGTGCTGATGGCCAAGCAAGGCGACAACGACTTCGTCTTCCTCGATATGGGGCGGGCCGGCTTCGACCTCTCCGACCGTGGCGTCACCGGGCGTCCGGCGCCCGGTGCGCTCGACGTCTATGCCTGGACCGAGCGCGGCATCTACCGTGTCGGCGAGGATGTGCATGTCGCGGCCCTTGCCCGCGACGGCGCCGCCAAGGCGGTCGAGAACCTGCCGCTGACCTTCATCTTCACCCGCCCAGACGGCGTCGAGGACCGCCGCATCGTCAGCGATGGCGCCTCAGCTGGTGGCCATGCCGTCGACCTGCCGCTCGAGCCCAACGCCATGCGCGGCACTTGGACGGTGTCGATCCATACCGATCCCAAGCAGGCGGCCGTCGCCAGCCAGATGTTCCTGGTCGAGGACTTCGTGCCGGATCGCATCGAGTTCGACCTCTCCGCCGACAAAAAGGAGATCGCGCAGGGCGAAACCGCCAACGTCACCGTCGACGGCCGCTTCCTCTATGGCGCGCCGGCCGCCGGACTTGCGCTCGAAGGCGAATTGACGCTGTCGACCGCCCGCGACTGGGACCGCTTCAAGGGCTATTCCTTCGGT